>JBBQLF010000313.1:0-6156 GCA_038327695.1 Bryobacterales bacterium | reverse complement strand
GGAGCGCCCGGCGGCATGGGCGGCGGAGCGCCCGGCGGCATGGGCGGCGGCGCGCCCGGCGGCATGGGCGGCGGCGCGCCCGGCGGCATGGGCGGCGGAGCGCCCGGCGGCATGGGCGGCGGAGCGCCCGGCGGCATGGGCGGCGGAATGCCCGGCGGCATGGGCGGCGGAACGCCCGCAGCAACCGGAGCGCCCGGCGGAATGGGCGGCGGGATGCCGGGCGGAACGCCCGCAGCAACCGGCGCGCCCGGCGGCATGGGCGGCGGCGCGCCCGGCGGCATGGGCCCGCGCCCCGGCGGCGCCCCGGACTTGGCCCAGATGCTGGAACGAATGCCCACGACCAAGATCGCCGACTTAAAGGTGGGCGAAACAGTGGTCGTCTCCAGTACCCGCGGGGCATCCAGCCGGCAGGTGACTGCCATCATGTTGCTGGCCAACGCGGACATGCTGATTCAGATGGCGTCAGCCGCCCAAACCCGCGCCGCGCAGGGCGGCGGGATGGGTATGGGCGGCGGCATGAACATGGGTTCAATGATGGGCGGCTCGGGCGGGCTCGAGTTGCCAGGGATGATGCAGTAGGCGCGAAATCACGTCAAAAACAGGACTTTTGTGATGAAAAACACTCGATTTGTGCTCATTTTTACGCTCTTCAGTGCACTGGGCGTTTTGTACGCCCAAACACCCGCAACGGCGTTGCAGGGTGTGGTCACGGACCCCTCCGGCGCCACTGTGCAGGACGCGCTGGTGCAACTACGCGGTCCGGGCGGCGAGCAACGCGCCACTTCCGATCTCACCGGCCGCTACAGTTTCCCCACGCTGAGGCCGGGCAAATACCTGGTGCGCGTCATCGCCAAGGGCTTCACGGTCACACAGCGCCGCGATGTCCAGATCAACGGCGCGCAGACTCTCGATGTGCAGCTGACCATCGAGGCGCAGTCGCAGGTCATGAACGTGGAGGATGAGGCCAGCCGGGTCTCCACTGATCCGGACTCCAACGCCAGCGCGCTGGTTCTCGGCGAGAAGGAGTTGGCCGCGCTCTCGGACGATCCGGACGAACTCGCCTCGCAGTTGCAGGCGATGGCCGGACCGGCGGCGGGGCCCAGCGGCGGGCAGATCTATATTGACGGCTTCTCGGGCGGCTCCATTCCGCCGAAGTCCTCCATCCGCGAGGTCCGCATCAACTCGAACCCCTACTCCACCGAGTATGACCGTCCGGGCTTCGGGCGCATCGAGATCCTCACCCGGCCCGGCACGGACAAGATCCGCGGCCAGGCGTTTGTGCAGTACAACAACCAATCGATGAACTCGCGCAGCCCGCTGCTGACGGACCCCAGCTTGCCGCCGTTCAGCGCCAAGCTGTTCGGCTTCAACCTCAGCGGGCCTATCAAGAAGGGCAAAGGATCGTTTGGCTTTGACCTGGAACGGCGCAACATCGACGAGAACGCGTTCATCCTGGCGACGACGCTCGACAGCCAGTTCAATCCGGTGACGGTCAACTCGGCCGTGCTCACACCGCAGGTGCGCACCAGTTTCGGACCGCGGTTCGATTGGGCGCTGAACAGCAGGAACACGCTGGTGGCGCGCTATCAGGAGGGCCGGTCGTCCCACGGAAACGCGGGAGTGGGCAACTACGCGCTGGAGTCGCGCGCCTACGATCAGACCACCACGGACCGTTCCCTGCAGCTCACTGAAACCGCCGTGCTGAGCCCGAAGCTGATCAATGAGCTGCGCTTCCAATACCGCTACTCCGTTTCGGCCAACACAGGGGACAACACCGTACCTTCCCTCAGCGTGCAGGGTGCGTTTGAAGGGGGCGGTGCGCAGATCGGCAACTCCGGCAATGCGAACCACAGCTATGAGTTGGGCAACTCCGCCACAATCACGCACGGCAAGCACATCATGAAGTGGGGCGCGCGGCTCCGCAATGCAAGCACGGACAGCACGTCTGTGAACAACTTCGGCGGCAGTTACATGTTCTTCGGCGGACTGGGCCCGACGCTGGACGCCAACAATCAGCCGATCGCCGGTCCGCTGGTGCAGTTGACGGCTCTGGAGCGCTATCAACGTACGCTCCAATTCCAGGCTCTGGGTTATACGGCCGATCAGATTCGCCTGTTGGGCGGCGGTGCCTCGCAGTTCAGCCTGGCGGCTGGCACTCCGCTGACGTCAGTGAGCCAGTTCGACGCTGGTCTGTTCTTCAATGACGACTGGCGCCTCCGGCAGAACCTCACACTCAGCTACGGCATGCGCTACGAGACGCAGACCAACATCAGCGACTACTCCAACTGGGCGCCGCGCGTGGCGCTGGCCTGGGGCATTGCCGGCAAGGGCAAGACGGTGAAGACTGTGCTGCGAATCGGCGCCGGCGTCTTCTATGACCGCATTTCTGATTCCGTCGTGCTGCAATCGCAGCGCTACAACGGGATTACGCAGCAATCCTACCTGCTGATCAATCCAAACTTCTTCCCGCTGATCCCATCGTCCGATGTGCTGCAGGCGGCCAGGCAGCCGCAGCAGTTGCAGTTGGTGGACAGCACTCTGCGCGCACCGCGCAACTACCAGGCGAGCGTCGGGGTGGAGCGCCAACTCGGCAAGTACACCAAGCTCAGCGTGCAGTACGTCACCAGCCGCGGCGTGCATCTGCAACGTTCGCGCAATATCAACGCACCCATCAATGGCGTCTATCCGTACGACGACAAGCAATTGCGGCTGTTGACGGAGACGACGGGATTCAGCCGTTCCCACCAGCTCATCTTCAGCCCGAACGTGAACTACAAGAAGCTGTTTCTGTTCGGCTTCTACGGCATGAGCTACGGACACAGCGATGCGGAAGGAATCGCCGCCGATCCATACAACCTGCGGGCCGAATGGGGCCCTTCCTCGTTCAGTGACGTGCGCCATCGCGCCGTCATCGGCACCAGCATTCCCCTGCCCTGGAAGATCTCCCTGAGCCCGTTCCTGATGGCCAACGGCGGCAGCCCGTACAACATCACCACGGGGCGTGACACCAACGGCGACGGCTTCACGGCGGAACGGCCCTCGCTGGTGGCGGATGCGGCCAGCGCCACGTGCAGCGGCGGAAACTTTAAATACGAACCGGGCATGGGCTGCTTCAACCTGAATCCGGCGTCCGGTACGGCAATCGGCAGGAACTATGCGCGCGGCCCGTCCAGCGTCACGCTGAATCTGCGGATGAGCCGGAGCTGGGCGTTCGGCAACCGGGGTGAATCCGGTACTGCGGATGCCGGGCCTGGCGGCGGCGGTCCTCCTCCTGCCGGCATGGGTGGCGGCGGGCGCGGTGGCCCCGGCGGCGGCGGTCCGCCTCCCGGCGTGGGCGGGGGGATGGGCGGAGGAATGCGCGGCGGCCCGGGCGGGATGTTTGGCGGCGGCAATAGCGGTAAGAAGTACAACCTGATCCTGAGCGCCTCGGCCAACAACGTTCTGAACCACGCCAATTACGCCGCGCCCAGCGGCGATCTGTCCTCGCCGTACTTCGGCGAGTCCCGCAGCCTGGCCGGTGGATTCGGGCCGATGGGGGGCGGGTCCAGCGCCTACAACCGGAAGATCGATCTGCAATTGCGCTTCACATTCTGATGGGCACCGTGGAATCCAGTCGAGTCCTGCTGGTGGATGACGATCCGGCCCTGGCGCTGGTCCTCGCGGATCTGCTGGAGGCGGAGTTCCACCAAATGGAGACCGCACGCGACGCAGCCACGGCCCTGCAAAGAGCGTCCGGCGAGCCATTCGACCTGATCATCCTGGACGTGATGCTGCCGGGCCGGAGCGGCTTTGCCCTCTGCCGGGATCTCCGGCAGAGGCGCATTGACACGCCGCTGATGATGCTGACCGGCCGGACGGCCCAGGCGGACCGGATTCAGGGTTTGATGCTGGGCGCCGATGATTATGTGACCAAGCCGTTCGATCCGGCGGAACTGGTGGCGCGAGTCCATGCCTTGCTACGGCGGGCTGGGAGGAACGCTCAGGGCCGCCGGATGAAGGAACATTCCGGCGAAATTAGTGTGGATTTCGCGCACTGCAGAGTGGAGAAACATGGCCAGCGGGTCAATCTCGCTTCCAAAGAGGCGGAGTTGCTGATGTATCTGGCCGCGCGGCCTGACCAGGTCGTGAGCCGCGACGAACTGCTCACCCAGGTTTGGGGCTATCGTTCCTCCAACACGCGCACGCTGGACGTCCACGTGGCGCAACTGCGGCGCAAGCTGGAGCGGAATCCGGCTACGCCCAGACTGCTGATTACCGCCCGGGGGCAAGGCTATCAGTTCTGCACCCGGGCGCCGAATGACATGTAAAGTGATCTTTACGCTGCGGTTGAAAACCAGCCGCAACGAATGTTTTCAGGCCGCGTTTAAAGCAATAGGAGGTTTGAAAGAAACCAAATGACGAGACGAATCATGACAATCGCGCTGGCAGTATGCGCAACTCTGCCGGTGATGGCCCAGCGTGGACCGGGTGGACCGGGCGGGATGGGCGGACCGGGCGGCGGGCGCGGCAACCGCGTTGACTTCCTGGCCGGGTACTTGGAGCTGACAGCCGCGCAGAAGACGGCGGCCACTACGATTTTCGAAGCCGCCGACAGCGCCGCGACGGTCATCTCAGGCCAGTTGACCAGCGCCCATGAGGCGTTGCGGTCGGCCGTCAAGGCCGGCAAAGTGGGCGAACTGGAGGCGCTGTCGGCGCCGATCGGCACGCTCCACGGGCAGCTCACGGCCATCCATGCGAAAGCAGAAAGCCAGTTCTATGCACTGCTGACAACCGAGCAGAAGGCCAAGTATGACGAGAGGGGCGGAGGTCCGGGCAAGGGCCCCGGCGGCATGCACGGCCGCGGACCGCACGCCTGGTAGTTCGCTCGCGAGCCAAACCGGGCACGGCCTGCTCCCCAGGGCCGTGCCCGGTTTTGTGTCTTCAGTCCGAGAATCGGTAGCCGACGCCGCGCACAGTTTGAATGTAGCGCGGGTTTTGCGGGTAGGATTCCAGCTTCTGCCGCAGCCAGGCCACGTGAACGTCCACGGTTCGCGAAGTGACGCCCGCCTGATACTCCCAGACATTCTCCAGCAGTTCCTCGCGCGGCACTACGTTGTCGCGATGGTCCACCAGGTAGCGGAGAAGTTGCAGTTCCTTGCCGGTCAGGCTCACGGCCTGGCCGCCCTTGCGCACTTCGCCTTTCTCAAAATCCACCTCCACATCGGCGAACCGGAAGCTGACCACGGGCAGCAGCTTGTCCTTGCGGACGCGGCGCATCAAGGCTTCCACGCGGGCCAGCAATTCGGCGGGGTCAAATGGCTTGGTGAGGTAGTCATCGGCGCCGAGCCTGAGCCCGACGACGCGGTCCACCACCTGGGTCTTGGCCGTAACCATCAGGATCGCCACGTCGTTACCGCGTTGGCGCAGTTCGCGGCAGACTTCCAACCCGTTCATGCCAGGCAGCATGACATCGAGAATGATGAGATCGAACTGCTGGGCCAATGCCCGCGCCAGACCGGACTTTCCGTCCCCGGCGGATTCGACCGTGTATCCTTCCTCCGCGAGAAGGTCCGAGACGGTCATCACCAGACCGGGCTCATCTTCAATCAATAAGACTCTTGGACTCATCCTGTTGTGCCACCGGGGCGGCCGGAATTCTCACCGTGAAGACCGTACCCTGGCCGGGCAAGCTCTCCAATTCGATGGAACCATCGTGCGCCTCCACGATTCCTTTCACCAGACTCAGTCCCAGACCCGTTCCATGGATCTGAGCCTGTAAAGCCCGGCGCCCCCGGTAAAACGGCTCGAACACATGAGCCTGTTCTTCCCGCGGAATACCCGGGCCATGATCGGCGATCCGGACCTCCACGCTGGACTGGTCCGAGCCGCCTGTAGTTATGGCGCTGATTCCGATCCAATTGTTTCCTTCACCTCCATATTTCGCGGCATTGGAAAGCAGATTGGTCAAGGCGTGCCTCAGAGCCACGGCGTCGGCCAGCACGAGAGGCAGATTCGGAGCCACGTCCTTCTCCACGTGGCAGTGTGCGCCGTCCAATAGCGATGCGCTGGCGGCCAGGGACTCATCGATGATGGTCTCCATCGATACGGCCTCGCGTTCCTGGATCACCTGGCTGGCCTGTGCGCCGGCAAAGCGTAGCACGCGTTCCACGAGTTCGC
>JBBQLF010000312.1:0-6171 GCA_038327695.1 Bryobacterales bacterium | reverse complement strand
GATGAAGCTGGTCTACACGCGGGCGATGGTGAATGCGGCGGTGGAGGGTGAGCTGAACGACGTGCCGGTGACGCCGCATCCAGTGTTCCAGGTGGCGGTGCCGCAGTTCTGCCCCGGCGTGCCGAATGAGTTTCTGGACGCGCGCCGGATGTGGGTGGACAAGGCGGCCTACGACGTGGCGGCCAAGGATCTGGCCAAGCGCTTCCAGAAGAACTTCCAGGAGAAGTTCGGGAGCGTGGGGGCTGATATTGCGGCGGCCGGACCGCTGGCGGACTAGCCGGGATGAAGGAGTTGCTGCGCGCGGCGTGTTTCGCGGCGGACAAGCACGGCGCTCAACGGCGAAAGGGCGGTGCGGCCGAGCCGTATGTGAACCACGTGCTGGAAGTGGCGCGGCTGGTGGCGGATGCGCTGGAGACGTCTGACGAACCGCTGGTGATGGCGGCGCTGCTGCACGACACGCTGGAGGATACCGAAACCAGTTACGAGGAGCTCACCGGGCTGTTCGGCGAGGATGTGGCGTCGCTGGTGGCAGAGGTGACGGACGACAAGACGCTGCCGAACGCGGAGCGCAAGCGGCTGCAGGTGGAACATGCGGCGACGCGTACGCGGCGGGCGCAGATGATCAAGATCGCGGACAAGATATCCAATCTGCGGAGTATGGCGGTGAGCCCGCCGGCGGGCTGGGACGAGGCGCGGAAGCGGGAGTACGTAAAGTGGGCGCGGGCGGTGGTAGCGGCTCTGACGGAGCCAAATGCTACGCTGCTGGCTGAGTTTGAGCGGACGTGGCGGCAGTATCCGGCGCCGTAGCGGGAACGATCCAGATCCACAGCACGGCGGCCAGGACGGCGAGCGAGGCGGAGAAGAGCAATGCCGCTTCCCAGCCCAGCCAGGCGGCCAGGATGGGCGTCAGCGCTGGTGAGATGAAGCCGCCGAGGTTGCTGCCCATGTTCATGACGCCGCCGGCGGTGCCACTGCGGGGGCCGCTGAGACTGGTCATGGTGGCCCAGAACGGGCCTTCCACGCTGAGCACCAGGGCCGTGGCGAGGGTTAGGCAGAAGACGGCGAAACCGGCGTTGGGGGTGTGGGCGCCGGCGGCGGTGAGGATGCCTGCGCCGGCCAGGCCGGTGATGGGGATCAGGCGGTGACGGTGGGGCAGGCGGTCATGTAGCCAGCCGCCGAGCGCGATGGAGACGATGGAGAGGAGCCAGGGCATGGCGCCCAGGATGGCGCTCTTCATCAGGTCAAAGTGGCGCACCTCCACCAGGTAGAGGAAGAACCAGTAGACGAAGATGTAGCCGACGTAGCCTTGCAGCGTGTAGCTGAGAGTGAGCAGGACGAAGCTGCGCGAGCGTGGCAGGGCGGTGGCGGGCGTGCCGGACGCGGGCAAGGCGCTGGTGGCGGGAGCGCGCACGGCCTTCCACGCCAGACCGGCCGCCAGAGCAGGGAGGGCCGAGACCAGCAGCGCGGTTCGCCAGCCCCAGCGGACCATCACGAACGAGAGCAGCGGGGGCGCTATGGCGGAGCCCAGGCCGATGGCGGCGATGACCAGACCGTTGGCGCGGCCGCGCTGGGTGGCGGGGATCCAGGCCGCGATGGCGCGGGCGGCGGCCGGGAAGGTGGGCGCTTCGGCGACGCCCAACAGGAAGCGGCCGGCGAGGAGCAGCGGCAGGATGGCGCCGGCGCCGGCGATGGCGAGGGTGGCAGCCACCCAGGCCAGCGCTGCCCAGCCGAGGACGCGGGCGGCGCCGAAGCGGTCCGCCAGCATGCCACCGGGGATCTGGCAGAGCGCATAGCCGAGCAGGAAGGCGCTGAAGATGCGTCCCATGGCAACTTGCGAGAGGCCGAGTTCGCGCATCATCATGACACTGGTGACGGAGACGTTGACGCGGCAGAGGTAGCTGGCCGTGGCTGTGACGGAGAGCAGGGCGACCAGGCGCCAGTGGCGGGCCCATGCTCCGGTCATTGCGGGGCCAGCCGCTTGTGCATGAGAGTCTCGGAGGCGCCTTCGATGACGTAGTCCGCCAACTCGCCTACTGCGTGGTAGCCATGGCGTTCATAGAGCCGGCGGGCGGCCGTGTTGAAGGACGAGACGCAGAGGAAGATGTGCCTCGCGCCGGCAAAGCAGGTTTCCGCGTGGGTCAGCAGGGCCGAGCCCACGCCGCGGCCGCGGGCCTGGGCGGCGACGGCGATTGCGGCGATGTAAGGCGAACCGGCGACGCCGCGCGGATGGAGGAGCGCGAAGCCGAGCCGCTCGCCGCCCTGGCTGGCCACCAGCAGGGTGTACTCGGGGTGGGCGCAGCGGGCCAGGCAGTCTTGGCAGGTGCGCCCCAGGGTCAGCCAGGGGTCCGTGGCGGCCATCAGGCGGGCGCACCAGGCGGAGCCTTCGGCCGATCCGGATTCGTCTGTGAATCGTACCACGATATGAGCATCGCACGGGCTGCTTTTTGGCGCGACTTGGTGCATACTCGGAACACAGCCAGGAGGGGATGCGATGATTCCGACGCTCGCCAGAGGCGCCACGGGCCAGCCTGTCCGCGCATTGCAGGATGTACTGAACTTTCAGATGCGGCGGGGCGCGCCGCTGCTGGTGGACGGCAGCTTCGGCGCCAAGACCGAGACGCGCCTGCGTGAGTTTCAAGCGGCGCTGGGGCTGAAGGTGGACGGGATTGCCGGACCGCGCACCAACGCGCAGCTGTTCGAAGTGACCGACGTGGTGGTGCCGCTGATCTTCATGCCGCGCCTGAAGCTGACGCTGCCCCAGGTGGGTCCGGCGGGCATCCAGCCGCCGCGGCTGATTCCACCGCTGCAATGGCCCGGGCCGCCGTTCCCGCCGCCGCCGCCGTTCCGGTTCGGCGGTTCGTTCGCATTCGGTCCGGGCAGTTCGGTCAACCTGCCCAGTTTTTCGTCGCCGGCCGACGTGCTGGGTCTGAAATTCACGGTGCCGACGCGGAAGGATCCTCAGGACCCGGCCGTGGCCAGCCGGACCGGCATCCTGGAACTGATCAACCAGTTGCCCGTGAACGGGCGTCTGCGGGCGTTGCTGGTGAGCCAGGTGCCGGATCCGGTGCAGCGCATAGCGCCGCCGGGCACGGGGTTTCAGTGGGGCCTTGCGCCGCTGTTTGACCCCTTCGATCCCAAGGGCTTTGGGGTGAAGGGCAACGCCCGGTTCAGCATTCGCGTCTCGGAGGGGCTCAACGGGCTGCCCAACGCGGTGTTCAGCGCGTGGGGCGAGGGCAAGGTGGAACTCGATTTCACCAGCCGCAACGGCAAGGCGCGGCCGCATGTGCTGGGCGAGGGCGCGCTGTTTCTCGGCTTTGTGGGGGTGTTTTAGGCGGCGCGCTCGATAGAAGCGCGCGCCGCCCGTGAGCGTCTATTTCGCGGCCGGCATGTAGCTGAGTTCCGGCCGGAAGCGGTAGACGGTGTACTCGGTGCGCAGGGTGAGCGCGTTGATTTTGTTTATGAGCTGGCGGTAGGGTTCGGGATCCATCGCGGTGGCGAGCGGAGAGGGTGAATCCAGATCGGCCCAGCCCTTCATGGCGGTGAAGGTATGCATCTGGTTGGTGGGCGCGCCGTAGCGGATGCGGTACACGCCATAGTCCGTGACGCCGCTCTTTTTCCAGGCGGGCACGACCTCGTTCTTGAACAGAGCCAGAACCTCGTCCATCTTGCCTGCCGCCACCGTGGTCCGTCCGGTGCGGACGAACGGCGGCGGCGCCTTGCCCTGCGGCGAATTCAGGTCCGGCACCACGGCGTGGATCTCGGTCTCGATGCTCTCCGCGGCGGCGTTCAGCCGGGCCCCGATGCCGGACATGGCGCCCTGGTGGTCTTTCATCCTGGGGTCCATGGTCTGGTCCATTTCCGCCCATTTCGACGAGTAGGCGGCCACCACGAATTCGCGCGTTCCGGTGAGCGCCTGCCACATGGTGAATGGCTTCGCCACGCCGGCCTTGGTGTACAACGCCACCATCTCCTTCACGGCGGCCGTGAAATCTCCTACTTTGTCGGATTTCACCTGTACGTGGGTCACCGTCCGGATTTCGTTCTGCGCCCAGGCCGGCGCGGGTACGGCGGCCAATATCAGTATCGCGGCCAGGCCGCTGAGGGTCTGTTTAGTTTTCATGTTGGTACTCGATTCCTGATGGAGTGATCACTTGGCGGCGGGCACGTAGCTCAACTCCGGCCGGAAACGGTAGATGGTCCACTCGGTCCGGGCGGTGAGCGTGGTCAGCTTGTCCGTGTACTTCAGGTAGGCGTCCCGGCCCGCGGCCTTCTCGATGGGCGTTGGTCCATCGAGGTCGGCCCAGCTACTGAAGCCGACGTGGATCAACACCTGGTTGGTCCCGGTGCCGTAGCGGACGAGGCCCACGCCGTAGGCGACGCCGGCCGACTTCATTGCGGGCAGGGTGACGGACTTCATCAGGGCGAGCACTTCGTCCATCTTGCCGCTGGCCACGTTGATCCGCGCGGTCCGGAGCATATTCGGCATCTGGGCCGGCCGCGGCAGGGTCAGGTCCGGCTGCATTGAGTGGATTTCGCGCCAACTGGTCTCGGTGGCGGCGTTCAGGCGTGCCATGATGGCTCCCATGGCGCCGGCGTGCTCGGCCAGCTTCGGATCGTTGGTGGCATCCAATTCGGCCCACTTGGAGTAGGAGCGGACGATGATGTATTCGCGCGGGCCGGTGAGCGCCTGCCAGATGGTGTAAGCCCGGTCCGAGCCGGCCTTGGCGACCAGGGCCGCGTACTCTTTTTCCGCCGCCATCCAATCGCCGGCCTTTTCCGGCTTGACCTGAATGTGCGTGATCGCCCGGATGGCGGGTGGCTCTTGCCCCAGGGCTGGTACGGCCATGACTCCCAACATCAGCACGGCGGCCAGGCAGCGCGCGCGCACTTCGAGTGTCTGCGTAGAACGCATAGTTTGTGTTGCTCCATTGTGCAATTCGAAGGGTTTCCCAGGGTCGGGCGGACACAGAACGGAGACAGCTTGCCTGTGCAGTAGCGGGCCGGGCATACCCAGGGCCGGGCCGAAGTACTGAGAACTGTAGCATGGAAACGCGGCGGATGGAAGAGAGAATACGTGCGTCCGCGTTGCGCGGAGGGCGGGAAAGCGAGAATATGTTTGGATGTCCCTGCTGTTGCGACGCATCCATCTGTACCTGGCTCTGTTTCTGGCGCCGTGGATTTTGATGTATGCGAGCTCCACGTTTGTGATGAACCACCGTGTCCTGTTCCACGGGCCAGCGCCGGCACCGCCGCCGCAGTACGTGGTGGAGCGGGAACTGGTCTATCCGGGCGAGATGCCGGAAGGTGCGACGCCGCAGCAGGTGGCGCGGCAGTTGTTAGCGACGCTCGACATGGACGGGGCGCATGTGGTGGCGCGGCCGTTTGCCGCCGAGCGGGTGGTGATTCACCGGCAGCATCCGGTTTCGCCGAGGCGGATTACGTATACGGCGGCGGACCGGCGCGTGGTGATTGAGAAGATGACGTTTTCCGGCGCCGGGTTTCTGGAACGGATGCACCGGCGGCGGGGCTTTCAGCATGATTACGCGCTGGAGGATCTGTGGGCGGGGACGGTGGACTTGACCATCGCCGGATTGTTGCTGCTGGCGTTGAGCGGGATCTGGATGTGGTGGACCGTGCGCGCGGCGCGGCCGCTGGGGGCGCTGGCTCTGGGCGCGGGCTTTGCCCTGTTTGGGCTGTTTCTGGCGGTGCTGTAATGACGCTGCCCCATCTCAATCGCCGCACGCATCTCTACCTCGGCCTGTTTCTGACGCCGTGGGTGCTGCTGTATGCCATTTCGTCCGTTCCTTTTTCGCACGGCGAGTACTTTCAAGGGCTGGACTTGGCGGGCGGATTGCCGCTGTGGACTAAAACATTCGAGGGTCCTTATGATTTGGGCCCGATTCCGGAGTCAGGCTCGTTGAAGCCGCTGGGGGCGCGGGTGGTGCGCGATTTCCACATGGAGGATTCCAGCTACGGCGTCTACCGGCAGGGCGCGAAGCAGCTCAATATCTACGTCCATACTTTCTGGAAGTCCACGCAGTTTAAGTACTTCATTGAGGAGCGGCGGCTGGTGAGCGAGGACCGGCGGTTTCGCTGGTTCGACGTTCTCACGGGGATCCATGCGCGCGGCGGGTTTGAAGACCCGCGGCTGTTTCCCGTGGCGTGGGCGGT
>JBBQLF010000311.1:0-6193 GCA_038327695.1 Bryobacterales bacterium | reverse complement strand
GCCGGAATGATACCGCGCGGCAACTCGGAGGGATTGGACCTGATCAACTCCGGTGACGACACGCGGCGCCAGTTTTCGAACTTCTCCGTGAACGGCAGCCGGCCGAATGCAAGCGAGATTCTTCTGGATGGCGCACCGAATACGAACATGGCCAACAACGAGATCTCGGTTCTGCCAAACATCGATGCGATCGGCGACTTGAAGGTGATCACGAACGCTTACTCGGCAGAGTTCGGGCGCGTGAGCGGAGGCGTGATCAGTTTTGGCACCAAGTCGGGCACGAATGGCTTTCACGGGTCGCTGTATGAGTACCTCCGCAACTCCGCGTTCAATGCCAACTCATTCGGCAACAACACGTTCGGGCGGACGGCGGAGGGCGAACCGGTGAGGCCGAAGGGGAAGTTCAATCTGAATCAGTTTGGCGGCAGCTTCTCAGGGCCGGTCCTCTTACCGTTCTATAGCGGCCGGAACAAGACGTTCTTCTTCGTGTCGTATGAGGGGGCACGCCGCGTCACCGACGCCAGCGGATTTCTCACGGTACCCACGGCTGCCGAGAGGACGGGGGATTTCAGCCAGACTGTGGCGCAGGTACGGAACCCCGCCACGGGACTTCTGGTTACCGTCCCGAGAAGCATCTACGCGCCATTCGCCTCAACGTCGACGGTGACACAGGTGGCGGCAAACAGCTACCGCGCCGTGCGCCAGCAGTTCCAGGATGGCGCGGTGTTGAACAAGATCCCGCAACAGTACATCAACCCGGTCGCTCAGCGGATCCTTAGCTACTACCCGTTGCCAAACATGACCGCGCTCCAGCCGGACGGGACGCAAAACTACTTCGATTCCAACTCCGCCCGGGCGACCACCGATCAGATCGTCATGAAGTTCGACCATAACTTCAGCGAGCGGAATCGCAGTTTCTTCCGGATCACGAACGACTGGACTTTTAGCGAGGGCGCCAACCGCTTTCGTGAGACTGATCGGGACGTATCGAGCGTGATTCCGGTGACGCAGCTCAATCCCTCGGCGACCTTCGGACACACCTGGATGGTCAACCAAACCAGCATCGTCGATATCCGAGCCAATCTCACCCGCATCAACCTCGTTCAACAGCCCTCTGTGAGCTTCGATCTCGAAGGGATGGGCTTTGCCAAGGACATGATTGCGACGATCAAAACCAGCTACTTCCCCTTCATCGCAGCATTCAGCGGCTACCAGTCGATGGGCGTGGGCCAGACGGTCTATCGCGACAACCACAACAGCAACTACTCGTTTACGGGCAGCTACACCAAGTTGCTTGACAAGTGGACGATTAAGGTTGGCGGAGAGTATCGCAGCATGCTGGCGAATCTCTACCAGCCGACGTTCCCCGGCTTCGCCTTTGCCGTTGGGAGCTTTACCAACGAGTGCGCCGGCGCGGGCTGCCCTGTCGTCCCAACATTGCAGCCTCAAGGATATGCGACCGCTGATTTTCTGATCGGGAACCTGGACGGGCAGCGCGGGAACGGCCAGTTTACGACGGGTGAACCATCCCTGGCGCTGAAGTGGGGCTACTATGGCTTCTTCACGCAGAGCGACTGGCGAGCGACGCGTAAGTTGACTGTCAACCTGGGCGTGCGCTGGGATTACCAGGCGCCCGGCACGGAACGCTATGACCGTTTCGCGCAGTTTGACAGGTATGGCGCCAACACAACAGGAACCGCTGGGGCGTTGCTGTTCTCCGGCGTGAACGGAATCGGACGGGCACAGACCGAGAGCGACTTCAAGAACTGGGGACCTCGCATCGGACTGGCTTACCGCCTGAACGACAGGACGGTTGTGCGCACCGCCTATGGACTCTCCTACGATCAGATCACCGGCGTGGGGACCGGTTCCGACGGATTTGGTATGTCCGGCTTCAACTCACCCGCATTCATGCGTATCCGGCCCCAAAGTGGCCTTAGCATCCTGGAGCGCGAGTTCAACGATGCCTTCAACGGCGGCGGGACCGCCGGTGGTCCGAACCCGAACGATCCACGCTTGTTGGGAACATCTATCATCGGGATCGAACGGAAGAGTCCGGCACCCTACATGCAACAGTGGAACTTCACCATCGAGCGGGAACTCCCCGGCAGTGTGAACGTGCAACTCGCCTATGTCGGGACCAAGGGAACCCGGCTGGTCACCATGCAGACCCAGATCAACGAAATCAATTCGATCCCCGAGGCCACCCTGATGGAGGCCCGGCAACAGTTCATCCAGACCGGTGCAAACCCGCTGAACGCTCTCGTCGCCAATCCGTTCTACGGCAAGATTCCCACCAGCAATCCGAACCTCAGCGGGCCTACCGTCGTCCTGAACCAGCTTTACAAAGCCTATCCGGCCTTTGGCGGAATCAACATGTTCAATATGCGCACTGGCAGTTCCAACTATCACGCGCTGCAGACCTCCGTACGGCGGCGCTTCCGTTCCGGAATGGAGATTTCGGGCAACTACGTGTATTCGAAGAACATTGATTTCAGTAACCACTTCACCGTTCTCGGGGGTAATACGGCAAATGGCGGAGGATCCACCAGCTTTAATCTGAACAACATGAGTCTCGACCGGTCCGTCGCCAATAGTGACATCCCTCATCGGGCCGTGGTGAACTACCTGATCCCGCTGCCTCTGGGAAAGGGCCGGCGATGGATGACCAATACTCGCGGGCTGACACAGATTGCCAGTGGCTGGAGTGTATCCGGCATTTCGACGTTCTCCGCTGGCTTGCCCCTCGGCATCACAGGCGGACCGTTCGGCCGGCCTGACCTCGTCGCCAATCCGATCCTCCCCGAAAAGTATCGATGCATCGGCGACGGCGTAACGGCCTGCCCGCTTCCCGATGGAACGTCCATCGTGGTCCCGCTCCGGCGGCAGCTTTACTTTAACCCGTATGCCTTCAGGGGACGTTACCTCCAGGTCCCGTTGGTTGGCGGCACCGGCACGGTCTACCGCGACGACCCTTACTATTGGGGCACGGCGCCGCGCTTCGATTCACGCCTGCGGGGCTTCGGCACCATGAACACCGATCTCAGCATCTCACGTGACTTCTCGCTTGGCGAGAAACGCCGCCTGGCCATCCGCGTGGATGCCGCGAACGCCTTTAACCGCAGAAACTTCCACGTCGGAGGCATCAACCGCGTCCCGGGAAGCTTCAACCTGGAGACCGCCCGCGGAACGCTTGGCGTGCCCACGAGTGCCACGTTCGGAACCGCCGATATCACGTCGGATATGCGCGCCCCTCGCTACCTTCAGGTTTCCGCGCGCATCACCTTCTAGCGTATGCTCAGAGGTTTGGCACTCCGAAGATGCTAGCCGTGAGAGTGCAGGCTGGCGGGAAATTGTTGCCCCCGCCAGCCATTCTCGCGGACTCCGGCTGCAAGAGGTAACCTGATGAACACAGACACTCCGGGACCACGCGATCACAGTATCCAGTTGATCGACAAAGTGGCCTGCCTGATCGAGGTTCTCAGGCACCACCCCAAGGGCCTCTCCCTGGATGAGATCGCCACCCGTACGCACTATGTGAAAAGCTCCGTCCACCGCATTCTGCAGAGCCTAAAAAAGCACAGCTACGTGGAGCAGGACGGCACCGGCGAACCCTACCGCCTCGGCTTTCAGTTCCAGTTGATCGCACGCGGCATCAGCGGCGGCAGCAGCATTGTCCAACTGGCACGCCCGTTTCTTAGCAGGCTGGTCGCATCCTGGAACGAGACGGCTTATCTGGCGGTTACCAGAGGCGGGCGAGCTGTCTTCCTGGATGTGGAGGAGACGCATCGCGATCTGAGACTGGTCGGTCCTATGTCGGCGGAGGTCCATTTTCATGCGACCGCCGCGGGAAAGGCGATAGCCGCCTTCCTTCCAGACGAAATGCGGGAGTATCTGGCGGCTTCCCTCGACCCCGAACGCATGACAGGAAGGACGATCATCTCCAGAATGGAAATTGAACTGGAATGGCGCGAGGTCCGGCGGCGCGGATATGCCACCAACGACGAAGAGACCATTCCCGGGGCTGTCTTTGTCGCCGCTCCCTTGTTCGATAGCCGGGGAGCCCCATGCGGCAGTCTGTCCGTGGGCATGCCCAAGTCCCGGTGTTCTTCCACGTTGATCGCCAAGATGGCGCCTGATCTCATGGAGGTCTGCAGTCAGTTGACCATTCGGATCGAAGCCGCCGGGCTTGTCTTTCGTCCTTGCATCCCACAGCAACTCCCTCCCAACCTCGTGCCTGCCTGAAGCGGGCGCGCCCACGCATTCTGCAATCCGCATCCGAGGCCCGTCATGCTACCTTCACACTCGCCCTTGGCCATTGGATTCTTTCTCGCCGCCGGCGCCGTCGCCTTCCCGCAGGAACTGGCGGATGGCAGGAAGGCCGATCTCGAGCTCCTACTCAAAGTCCTGCCTCCATCGCGCAGCGATTTCGCTGGACGCATCAACGCCATAGACCAAAACTGGGAAGCCTGGGTTCAGCGGACAGGTGAACTCCCTCCGGATTTCAAGTCCATGCCATCCGTGCCGAACCTGCCGGATCCGCTAGTGCAGCTCGAAGGCGGGAAGCCTGTTCCTATCCGGACACCCGCCGAGTGGCAGAAACGGAAGAAGTGGATTCGCGAGCAGTTCGAGAAGTGGGTCTTTGGGAAGATGCCACCCGCGCCCGGCAATCTCCGGGCCACGATCATCAGTGAAAGGAAAGAGGGCCGCTCCACCGTTCGCGACGTGAAGCTGGAGTTTGGCCCCGGCCATCAGGCAGTTCTCAACCTGCAGGTCATCATTCCCGAGGGCCGTGGACCGTTTCCGGTCTTCCTCACGAATCACTCGCGCCTGATGCCGCGTGTCTACACAGCGGTCCGGCGCGGATACATCGCCTGTGTGTACTATGCGACCGACCCGAATTACGGGTACCCTGACGATTCGGACAAGTTCATCGAGGTTTACCCGGAATACGATTTCTCCGTCCTCGCGCGCTGGGCCTGGTCGGCCAGCCGAGCCGTCGATTACCTTTATACCCTCCCGGAGGTGGACAGATCGAAGATCGGCATTACCGGCCATTCGCGCAATGGCAAACAGGCGCTTCTGGCCGCGGCGTTTGATGATCGGATTACCGCTGCTGTGCCCACCAGCGGCAACACAGGCGAGGGGAACCCCTGGCGATACACCAGCAGCAACTTCGCTGTTGAGAGCATTGAGCAGATCACCGGCACGTTCCCACAGTGGTTCCATCCCAGGCTTCGGTTCTTCGCCGGCCGTGAGCACAAGCTCCCCGTGGACCAGAATCTGCTGATGGCGATGGTGGCGCCGCGCGGCCTGATGCTGCACTCCGCATACGCCGAATCCGTGGGCAGTCCCTTCGGCTTCGAGCAGGCCTACCGCTCGGCGCAGCGCGTCTACAACTTCCTCGGCCACCCGGAGAATCTCTGGCTGCATCTCCGCGCCGGTGAGCACTCGACAACAGCCGGCGACACCGAGATCTTCCTCAATTTCTTTGATACCGTCTTTGGGCGCAAGATCTTTCCGAAGTCGGAGACCTGGATACTGGGATACACCTTCTCTGGATGGCTGGCTCAGTCGGCGGAACACATCAATCCGCAGGCGTTTCCGGTCCGGAAGACCGGCGACTTCGCATTTGAACACGGTGGCGCCCCGGTCACGGCTTCCGCGTGGCCTGGCGCGCAACGGCGGATCCGTGAGCGGATTCAATGGGCACTGGGAGAGGAGCCTCCCTTCGTCCCGTCCGTCACCAGGAAGGTGCTGACCAGACCGGTGTGGTCGACCGACGGTTGGATTGCACAGATCATCCTGAACCGCCCGCTGAAGGCTCCGGGCATGGGCGTCGCCGCACTGCCATTTGGAGACGGGCTCAAAGGAGATCTGTACTACCCGCTCGGCGCCGATGGAAAGGCGACGACGGACAAACTGCCTTGTATCATCTGGCTTCACCCGTATTCATACGCCACCGGCTACACACACCACGCCCCTCCCCCGATCGCCGCCCTGGTTCGCCGGGGTTACGCGGTACTGGCCTTCGACCAACTGGGTTTTGGGACGCGAGTTCTGGATTCCAAGGACTTCTACCGGCAATACCCGAAATGGTCGCTGATGGGCAGGATGGTGGCCGACACTCGGGCGGCCGTGGACGCTGCGTCGGCCTTGGAGATGATCGACTCCCAGCGCGTCATGCTGGTTG
>JBBQLF010000310.1:0-6219 GCA_038327695.1 Bryobacterales bacterium | reverse complement strand
CGCACGCTCAGCCGCGCCCACGCCGGCGAGGCGGCGATGTGCGGCCGGGCGTGTTCCACCACGGCGGGCAGATCGAAAACCGTCGCGCGCAGGTTCGCGTAGCGTTCGCAGGCGGCGATCGCCAGATGGCCGGTGCCCCCTCCCAGATCCACCAGGTGGCGGAAGCGGTTCAAGTTGAATATCCGCACGATGTCAGGTGAGCTCAGGCGCCCCAGCCCATGCATGCCGGCCAGGAATGTCGCGCGCGATTCGTCCGTCCGGAAGAAATGATCGAACAATGCGCCCTGGCCACCAAATACCGTCTGCCAGCGGTTGGTGCCTTCCTTGATGGCGCCCTCCAGTTGATTCCAGAGGGAGAACAGGACCTGATCGGAATAGAGGATGTAGCCTGCCAGCGTGTCCGGGCTGTCCCGTCTCAGGTAGGCTGAGGCGACCCCGGTGTTTCGGTACAGCGCGCCCTCCCTCACCACTAAGCCCAGTCCGGCGCACCCGTCCAGCAGACGGGCCAGCGCGCCTTCATTGAGCCGCAGCGCCGCCGCCAACTCAGGCGCCGTCGCGCCATCGGCCTCCAGTCGGTCAAACAGGCCGAGCGAAACGGCGGTAAACATGGTTTTGGAGCGCCGGAACGCTTCGATGAGATCCAGAACAGGCGACGGATCGGAACTGAGCATCCCTCCATTCTGCCGCAACTAGGGTCTTCGCCCTATGCGGATGTCTGAGGCCACAGCCGAAGGAATGGATGTGCGCTGCGAGAGCACCTCAATTGAAAACGCCAATGCCATTTCGCTCGATTGCCACTAAGTCCTCACTCCTCACCGTCATTCTGTTCACCTGGACGTTTGGAGTCGTTCTGGCCTATGACACCGCCTTGAACGGGCGCGGCATAGAGCCTGCCAAATCACTGATTCTGTTCACGGTACTGCTCTTGGTTGGTGTGGCGATGGCCAGGTTCACCTCGCGATCCCTGGTCCGGCCGCTGGCGCAATTGCGGAATGGCATTCTGGCCGTGCAATCCGGGCGGTTGAAGTCAATCGCCGTGGCCAGCACCGGCGATGAGATTGAGCATCTGGGTAGGAGCTTCAACGAGATGATCGCCACGCTCCAGAGTGGACGCGCGCAGGTCACCGAAACGCAGGAAATACTGGAAGAGAAAATCCGCCAACGGACCTCGGAGCTGCAACAGGCGCTGGCTAAGACATCGATGGCGAGTACGGCCAAGAGCGAGTTCCTGGCCAACATGTCGCATGAGCTGAGGACGCCCATGAGTGGGGTGATTGGCATGTTGGAGCTGTTGCTCGACACTCCTCTGACCGCCGAACAACGGTCAGACCTGAAGACCGCCCACAACTGCGCCCACTCCCTGCTGGCACAGCTCAACGACATGCTGGATCTGGCGAAGATCGAGGCGGGTAAGATGTCTCTGGAAGAGCAACCCCTGGACACCCGGCAGCTGCTGTCCGACTGTGTCCGGATGCAGCAGGTCGGGGCCGAGAACAAAGGGATCACCTTGAGCTGGGATGTCGATCCGGCGGTACCTTCACGGCTGTTGGGCGATCCGCTGCGTATGCGGCAGATCCTCGCCAACCTGCTCAGTAACGCAGTCAAATTCACGGAAAAGGGATGGGTCCGGCTCTCCCTTCGTCTCG
This sequence comes from Bryobacterales bacterium, assembly GCA_038327695.1. Lineage (GTDB taxonomy): Bacteria > Acidobacteriota > Terriglobia > Bryobacterales > Bryobacteraceae > Paludibaculum. Next base: position 4,573 of record JBBQLF010000310.1, on the reverse strand, counting down.
CCCAGCCTGCCAGTTGTGCTGGCAGGCCTGGTGCCTCGGTCACCTTGGACCTGACAGTCGCCGATACCGGCGTAGGCATCCCGTTGGACAAGCAGCAGCGGATCTTCGACAAGTTCACGCAAGCTGACGGCAGCATCAGCCGCCGTTTCGGGGGGACAGGCCTCGGATTGGCAATCACGAAGTCTCTGGTGGAGTTGCACGGTGGCCGGATTGACGTCGATAGCCAGGCCGGTAAAGGCAGCGCCTTCCGCGTGCTGCTCCCACTGCGGCCCGCGCCGGAACGGCGTCCGGCATCTCCGGCGGCCGAGGCCCCTGCCGGCCCGCGGGAGATTCTGCTGGTTGAGGACAACCTGATCAACCAGAGAGTAGTGGTTTCGCTGCTTCGCAAGAAGGGCTATCAGGTGGAGGTCGCTAACAACGGGAAGGAGGCGCTGGACCACCTGGCCGAAGGCAGCTACCGGCTGATCCTCATGGACATCCAGATGCCCATCATGGACGGCCTGGAAGCGACGCGCCGCATTCGCCAGAATCCGGAATGGACCAGCCTGCCCATTGTTGCCATGACCGCTCACGCCATGAATGGAGACCGCGAGCGTTGCCTCCAAGCCGGAATGAACGCCTATCTGGCGAAACCTGTCGATCATAAGTACCTGCTCAAGCTGGTGGAGGAGTACCTGGCCAAAGCTGCGTCCGAAGCAGCTTCGCCCGAACCGCTGGCCCAGCCTGAAAGTGCAGTTCCAGAGCCCGAGTTGGCGCCGCAGATGGTTCAGCTATTCCTCAAGATTGCCCCTGTCCGCGTGGAGCAGATGCGCCACATGGCCTCAGCCGGCGAGTTGGAGGCCCTTCGGCTGGACGCCCAGAAGCTGAGAGGCGCTGCGCTGGACATCTCCGCCCGGGATGTGGCGGAACTGGCCACCGCTCTGGACGGCGCCGTGGCCCGGGCTGATCAGGCAGCCATGCAGGCCCAGCTCGCTGAACTGGAAAAGGCGCTCGTCGCGTTTAAGGACCTGCGGGGTCAGGCGCTTCCGGTATAGGGGATTCCATCTCCAGCAGCATCCGCTTCCCATCCGGCGAGCCGTGGGCGTCCGGGTGCAGATCGATGAACGCCCGGCCGGCTTCGTCCATACCCTTCATGTGCCCGGTCAGGATGTTGTAGACCCAGCCGTACAACTCCATTCGTCCGTCCTGCACGCCCTTTCTCACGCTGGGATGGGTCAGAAGGTTCTTCACTTGCTGGATTACGCTCCATGTGCTCGCCCTCGCTGGCCTCGGGATACAGCCGCTCCACTTCCAATCGGACCGGTTCGCCGTGATGCCACCAATTCGCCACGTTGGGCAGAGCAGCGACCTTTTCCGGATGCAGAATCCCCTTCATCGCGCCGCAGTTGGTATGGCCGCAAAGTACGATGTCCAGCACTCCCAGCGCCTCAACTGCATATTCAACGGACGCCACCACGCCCCGGCCGCCCTCGCCATACGGTGGGACGGTGTTGCCCGCGCTGCGGAGCACGAACAGCACGCCGGCTTTGGCCTGGAGGATCAGTATCGGCACCACCCGCGAATCCGGGCACTTGATGAACAAACAACGCCGCGCCTGGTTGTGAAACAGCCGTTCGAATGGAGTTCACCTAGTCGGGATCGCACAACCCACCGCTGGCCAGCGACTGGATCTTGGCCCAGGTGGAGAACACGTCTTCGCGGGTCGTGCCCAGATTGCCGATGGCGAAGCGCACCATCCACCGGCCGTTCAAGCGGTTGCCGGCCAGGAATGCCTGGCCCGACTGATTCACCAGGTCGATCAACCGCTGATTCTCCGCGTCCGTGCCTTTGTAGCGGAAACACACCAGCGACATCGGCGTCGGGGCCACCAATTCAAAGCGCGGATCGGCCTCAACGGCGGCGGCCAACTCCTGCGCCCAGGCGATGTGATCCCGAACGATGGCGCAGACCCGCTCGTAGCCGAAGCTGCGCATGACAAACCATAGCTTGAGCGCGCGGAAGCGGCTGCCTAGCGGGACCCGATAGTCCATCAGGTTGACGGCCCGCGGATCGCCGGTGCTGGCCAGATACGGGGGCACCAGCGCGTAGGCCTCGCGCAAGGCATCGGGCCGCCGGCAATAGAAGGCACTGAGGTCGATCGGCGTGAAGAGCCACTTGTGCGGGTTGACGACGAGTGAATCGGCGCGCTCGGCCCCGGCGAGCATCCAGCGATTTTCCGGAAGCATCGCGGCCACGCCACCGTAGGCGGCGTCGATGTGATGCCAGAGGCCCTCGCGTTCGGCGATGACTTGCACCTCGGCCACCGGGTCAATGCTCGTCACCGAGGTGGTGCCCACCGACGAGACGACACAGCAGGGCCGCAGGCCGGCCGTCCGGTCGGCGGCAATCAGGGCCGCCAAAACCCCGGAACGCATGCGAAACGCGTCGTCAACGGGCACTTTTTTGACGTTTTCCTGCCCAAAACCGAGCGCTAAGGCCCCTTTTTCGATCGAAGAATGCGCATGTTCGGAGCAGTAGACGGTAAAACCGGGTGTCGAGCCCCGCTGCCTCACATCCGGATCGGCCATCACACGCGCCGCGCCCAGCGCGTGAAACGTGGAGCTGGAGGCGGTGTCGTGGATCATGCCGAAAAACTCAGGCGGCAGCCCCAGCCACTGCCGCAACCACGACATCGTCACCTCTTCGAGTTCCACTGCGGCGGGGCATGATTTCCAGAGCATCCCATTGACGTTCAAGGCGGCGGCGAGCATCTCGCCCAGAATGCCGGCCCCCGACGCGCTGACCGAGAAATAGGCGTGGAAGCGGGGGTGGTTCCAGTGGTTGAGCGCCGGGACGATCAGCTTGTTGAAATCGGCCAGGATGGCCTCCATCGGCTCCGCCTGATCGGGCGCGGCACCCGGGAGGGCGTCGATCAGATCGCCCGGCTGCACGGCTGGCACCACCGGGTAATCCCGGGTGTGATTCAGATAGCCGGCGATCCAATCGACGATCTCGTAGCCGTGCTTCTTGAACTCTTCCGGACTCATGTCATGAGGTCTCATCGAATCTCCCGGACGTACCGCAAGTCTGCTTCAAGTTATACAATGACGCTAGGCCAAGGTGCCGAACACATGGACACAAAGAATACGCAAACATCCCGCCGGTCGTTTATCGCCGGCCCCGCGGCGGCGGCAACCGCCTTCACAATCGTGAAACCGGAACTGGTCAGAGGCTGGGCTCCGGCGACGCTCAAGATCGGCTTGGTGGGTTGCGGTGGACGCGGTACCCAGGCCGTCCTGGACGCCTTCAAGGGCGACCCGGCCGTGGAACTGGTGGCCATGGCGGATGCCTTTGAAGACAAGCTGGAAGGCAGCCTGAAGCGCCTCAAGGGCGGCCCCACCGGCGCCCGCGTCAAGGTGGAACCCGACATGCGGTTCGTCGGTTTCGACGCCTACGGTAAACTATTGAAGACCAATGTGGACGTCGTGTTCTTAGCCACGCCTCCCGGCTGGCGCCCGATCCACCTGGCGGCCGTGATCGAGGCCGGCAAGCATGTTTTCTGCGAGAAGCCGTTCGGCGTGGACGCCACAGGCGTTCGGATGTCGCTGGCGGCGGCAAAGATGGCCACCGAGAAGAAGTTGACGCTGGTGAGCGGCGCCCAGCGGCGCAGTGATCCGCTCTATATAGAGAACGTGGATGCCATCCGGAACGGCAAGCTCGGCGAGGTCAATGCGCTCTACGCCTACTGGGTCGGGGGACCGGTGATCCAGCAGCGCGGCGGCAAAAACCCGAAGTGGGGCGAGTTCGAATGGCAACACCGCAACTGGTACTCCAATCTGTGGATCTGCGGCGACCAGATTGTGGAGCAGCACCTGCACAACATCGACGTCTGCAACTGGATCATGGGCGGACCTCCGGCCAGCGTGAACGCCAGCGGCGGCGCGGCGTGGCGTCCGCAGGACGACATCTACGGCAACATCTACGATCACATCTCCTCGGACTTTGAGTACCCCAACGGCGTGCATATGTCGAGCCACTGCCGGCAGTACCCTGGCGGCGCCTTCCAGCGGGTGGAGGAAGTGGTGCAGGGCTCCAAGAGCCGGATGACGTTGAACCAGTCGCGCAGCAACCCCGGCTATTGGGAAGAGCACACCAAGCTGTACAAATCGATCCGCGGCGACGGACCCTATATCAACGAAGGCCAGGCGGTAGCAGAGAGCACGCTCACCTGCATCATGGGCCGTGAAAGCGCCTACTCGGGCAAGAAGATCACGTGGGAGATGATCATGAACTCCAAGCAGGATCTCATGCCGAAGAAGGACCTCTGGAAGTACGACGGACAGAACTCGCCGACGCCGTTCCCGGTGCCTGGCAAGTATCAGTTCATCTAGTTCATCGCTGGCAGAAGGGAAGTGAGGCCGGGCATGGTTCCACGGACGGTACGATTCCGCGGGGCGCTGCTCGGCCTCGCTGTTTGTGATGCGCTCGGGACGGCGGTGGAGTTCCAGCCGCCGGGCAGCTTTGCGCCGGTGTCGGAGATGACGGGCGGCGGGGTATTCGGCCTGGTGCCCGGCCAGTGGACGGACGATACGTC
>JBBQLF010000309.1:0-6220 GCA_038327695.1 Bryobacterales bacterium | reverse complement strand
TTGACCCAGCGGGTCATGTCGACGCCATCGGAATGTTCGTTCCGGAAGTGATAGAAATCACCCTCGGACTTGTGCCGGCCGCGCGTGTCTTGCACCACCACGGCAAAACCATACCGGGCGAAGAACTCGCCTACGGGCCTGGCCTCGCCCTTTGTGTAGGGAGTTCTAATCAAGATGGCCGGATGTGGGCCGGGAGACGCCGGAAGATAAAGATCCGTGGCCAGGTGAACTCCATCCCGCATCGGCATACTGATATCCGTTCGCTCTACAAACCCGCCTTCGAACAGACCCGTATCTGAACGGAACGCGAGGTAGCGCAGCAAGACCTGCCCGGCGACGGTTGCCGCGGTTGATTTCGCAGTCGCCGGGAAGATGAGCCAGAAACCCGCCAGGAGGAGTGCGGCGCTCACCAACGGGGCCACAAACCATTTGGCTAGCCGTGGCAGAAGCTTTGATTTCCGGCTGCGGACGGAGTCTTGCGACGGTTCGGATATCGGGGGCATAGTGGTACCTCTTCGTGTTTCTCGGGCTCAGATCCACTTCTCGATCCAGGCGAACGCCTCTTCCTGCATGTCCGGGCCGAAGGAGTGCGGCACGTCGTAGAATGTGCCGCGAAAGCGCTCGGGTACGCCCGCCTTCCTGAAGATCGAGCTCAACTGGTCAACGGCTCCGCGCATCCCGGACATCGGGAACAGAATGTCGCGCGCGCATTGCTGGACCAGAAGCGAGGCAGGTGCGATCAGTGCCGCTGCATCGGGTAGATCCATCCGCTCGTATAGTCCGGGCACGTATGCCATCCAGGTATGGTGCCGAAGGTGGTGGTGCAGTTGAGTCCGGAACTGCGTCATCCAACCGGCTACACAAGCCACCTTCAGCCGCGGCTCCGCAGCGGCGAGATGCGCCGTTCTCAGCCCGCCAATGGAAAGACCGACACAGCCCAGGCGTTGCGCGTCCACCTCCGGGCGGCTGACCAAATAGTCGACGCAGCGCATGTCATCCCAGACCATCATTCCCGGCCACGTCGCTCCCGCCGACAGAATCGTCTTCCCTGTGAGGTGCTCAAAGGCCGAGCAAGCTGCGTCGACCGCGGTTCGCCACTCGGCGGTGCCCGGCCGCTGCTTCCCGATTCGTCGAACCGCCGAGTACACCGGCTCTCCAACCGTCGAGTCCTGCAACTTCTCAGCAAATAGCCGGCGCTCGCCGAAATAGAACGCATCCGAGACGGCGACCACAAATCCGCGCCGCGCCAACACCTCGGCGTAGGGCCGTCCGTATGCGTTGTTGCGGTACTCCGTCAGATCCGCGGTATCGCCTGGATGGCTCAAAACCTTCTCGTGGCCCCAAATATATCTGCCGCCGTGACAGTGCATTGCGAGCACCGCGGGACTGCGGCCAGTTCGCCGCTCCGGGATCAACAAATGAAGCGGAATTTCGTAGGCTGGCGTGACCTTCAGGCGCACGGTCTCCAGGGAGAACCCGTCGCGGGCTTCCCGCTTGATCACCGTCGCCGTCATGGGCGGAACCGAGGGAGCGTAGCTCAAGCTCTCCACGAATGCGGGGCGCGCCGAGGCTTTCCACTCCGGTAGGGATCGCCAGTTGGATGACAGGAACGACAGCTGCCGCCTGTTCTGTTGGCTGATCCAGTTCAGAGGTGCGAACAGGTTTCCGGCATCGCTCGATTCGTCGGAGACGCCTTGACCTCTCGCCAATTGTGAGAATGGGAGTGCTCCCGAAAGCGCCAGCAATTCGCGTCGATCCATAACCAGTCTCCTTCTCTTCAGCTCTTCCCGGTGGTCAGCACGCCCCCATGTCGATCCGGGGTAACTCCGTCCGAAGCCCGCGCGTTTTGATCAGCATGTACACGATGCCTCCGGCGAGCCAGATGCCGCCGGCGGTCTTCGCCACCATGCTCAGGTTCCACCAGATCGCCGCACAAAACGCAAAACCCACTAAGGGCAAAACGGCATCAGCCACAAACTGCAGGATGCCGGCGGAGTGTCTTCTCATCCCGAAGTGGCGGAAGGCCGCCAGATTCACACCCATGAATGCCAGGAACGCACCGAAGTTCAATAACTGCCCGGCGTGTTCAAATGCGTTGCCGATCAGGCCCAGCGCCAGAGCGCCCACGCACGCCAGCACACCGGCGATGAGGATGCTGTAAGTGGGCGTCCCGGTGGAAGGACTGAGATGCGCAAAGACACGCCGCGAGAGTACTTTGTCTCGGCCCATTCCAAAGAGCAGGCGCGCTGCGCCCAATGCGCCAGCCAGACCGCTCCCGAGCATCGCGATCAACATCACCACCGACATTGCTTGGAAGAGCGGGGCTCCGCCCACCCGGCGGCATACATCCATGAATGCCGTTTCCAGGTTGGAGAACGTGCGCCAATCCGGCCAGACGCGCTGCCCCAGATACACAATCGCGATGCTCAGCACACCTGTGAACAGGCAAACCAGCACGGTGGCGAGTAACACGTTCCGCTTAGGATTTTCGACATCTTCGGAGAGCGTGGTGACGCCGTCGAAACCGATGTAGGTGAGGGCGGCGAAGGACGTCGCGCGCCAGATTGTTTGCGGCCGGAAGGTCTCGGGGTCGTAAAACGGTTGAATCGACAATAGGCCGGACCATCCCTGTGAATTGAAGAGATAGCGGGTGCTCAAGAAGAGGAACGCGCAGATGGCCGCGCACATACAGACAAGCAGGATGGTGTTGGCGCGGGCCGAGGATTTGACACCGCGCAGGTTCAGAATCGTGATGACGGCCACCACCAGAAAGGCGATCATCGCGAAGGGCAAGCCTGGGAGGTATCTGGCCTTGACCGCGGCCGCAATCCAGACGGCGCTGAGGAGTGGTTGCAGTAAATAGTCCAGCAGCATCGCCCAGCCCACCACGAAGCCCAGGTGAGGATTCAAGCCTCTGCCTACATATGTGTACGCCGATCCCGCCGCCGGGTAAACTGCTGCCATTCGTCCATAGCTGAATGCAGTGATCATCATGGCGAACATGGCGACGAGAATCGTGGTGGCAAAATGCCCGTCGGAGAGACGTTCGGCGACACCGTACAACGGGACAGGCGCCGTCGGCTGGATGAGCACCATGCCATAGATGATCAGGTCTGAAAGCCGCAAAACGCGCCGCAACTGGCGCGGCGGCGGTGAGCCGGGTGTCAAAGCGGATGCGATGGCGGATCCAGGCACTACTGATCGCCCACTCTAAGGAATGACGGAGACAGGACCGGCGGCTCCACCGGCAAGCCGGAGATTTCGCGGAAGTAGTGCAGGTTGGAGCGCATCACCACGTGCGGCATCAAGAGACGCTGCTTGGGCAGAGGAGTGCCGTTCAACAGGTGATCCACGGCGACTCGCATAGCGATTTCGCCCTGGGCGAACGGACGGCCATGAATGGACGCGCAGATCACGCCTTTCTCGATAAACGGAATCATGGCCGAAAAAAGGTCGGTGGTAATGAGCTTGATTTTGCCCGAGAGGCCGGCGGCTCCGACTGCCCGGCAGACGGGGAGGCAGTTGACCGTATTCACGTAGATACCGGCGATGGAGTTCGGTTTAGAGAGAAGTGCGAAGCACCGCTGGAACGCCTCTTCTTCGTCTTCGTGGGCCTCAATAACCTGCACCGTCCTGCCCCCGCGGCCCTGCTCCGCATACATGGCGCGGAAGCCGTCCGTCTTCTTCGCGTGGTCCTCCACCTCCAACATTCCGGTGACAACGACGACGTCCGAGCCGGCTGGGAGGAAGCCCGCCATCAGCTCAGCGGCCAGCTTGCCACAGACCTCCGCGTGGATGCAGACCACCGAGGATCGCTGGCTGGACGGCGCATCCGTATCGACGCAGATCACACGGACACCTTTGCTCTCGGCTTCGTCGATAACCGGCGCAAGCGCCTGGGGATCCCCGGGGGTGATGATCAATGCGTCGATCTGATGACTGAGCAGTTCCGATGCCTTCGAAACATCGTCCCGGCCGAGCCGCTCCGTCGGGCTATAGAGCACCTTCACGCCTAGCCGCTCAAAACGTCCGGCTTCGCTCAATATGCCGGCCAGAAGCTGATCGAAGTAGTACCGGATTTCGCGAGGAATCGACACGCCGATCTGCACCGGTGCGCGACCGGCCGACAGCGCGCGGGCAGCAAGATCGGGCGTGTAGCCGATGCCCCCGGCGATCGCCAGTATGCGCTGCCGGGTCTCTTCGGTAATGCCCTTGCGGCCGTGCAGGGCGCGATCCACTGTACCCGGCGAGACCTTCGCAAGTTTGGCGATTTCGCGGATTCCAATTCTGCTCATTGATGCTCAGTCTGATCGATTCGAGGCTACCGCGTCCGGGCTGCCGGCGATATAGCTGGCCAGATGGGAACAATCCGCGCCGGTGCCGGCGGCGAAGGAAAGAAGCGCGTCCAGATTTGACTCCGGATGAATGGTGTGCGGCGAGGTGACGGAGTAGGCGGCGAGCAGAACTCCAACGTCGAGCGCGGACGCCACAGGGCGGCCGGCGGAGGGCGCACCGGAGTTCGTGAAGGGCATTCCCACCGCGAGGGCCGACACGATTCCGGCAATCAGTGCATCGCCGGCGCCGGCCGTATTCACGTCGCGAACAGCCGGCGGCAGACAGTGGTCCCATCGTCCGGCGTCGAATCCGAAAGCGCCGTGCCGTCCAGCGCTGACGACGATGCGGATTCGCGGTTGGAAAGCGCACAGAATATCGGAGCACCGTGCGAGGAAAGGCTCGGGATCGCCCGGGTCGAGTGAGCCGCCGGCGAGAGTCCCGGCCTCGTCTTCGTTGAGGGCCAGGAGATCGATCCTGGAGAACATGCCCAGCTCCTTTGCCTCCTGGATCTCGGCCGACGCAAAGGACGCAACCCGGAGTGCTCCGTGGACGGTGGCTAGTTCCAGCAGGCGGGCGCGGCTGGCGAGAGGCGCCTCCGGAACCGCCAAAGCGATGGAGCTGGTTCCTCCTTGAGCGAGAAGCGGCTCACACCGGTTCACATCGCCCGGCTCCAGGGTCGCGGCCGCGGAACTGCTACTGGTGATGTTGCCACCGGCCCCGTCCGGATAGAGAAAGCAGACGCTGAACAACGTGTGAAACCCGTCGGCAACCTGGACGGAGGAACAATCCACGCCGGCGAGGCGCAGCTCTTTGAGAACCCGGTAGCCGGCGTCGTCCGCGCCCACTCTGGCGATGGGGAGCACGCGGAATCCCGATTCGCCGGAACCTGCGCCCATCAACGTGGCTACGTAGTGACAGATGATGTGCAGTTTGCAGTAGTCTCGTGCGTCCAGCATGCGCGCGGGCCGGCTCTCGTTGCGCCCGAGCGGACGATCTCCCTCCAGACGGAAGAACAGCCCACTGCCAATTCCGCCCACGCCGATGAGCTGGCGGTAGCCGGCGTCTCCGCGCAGCCTGAGAGCGCCTCGCTTCGAGCCGCATGGCTGCACGCTGATCAGAGGAGTTGCCATTGGGGGTTCTCGCTGATGGGATGCCTCGCGGTCTCGAGCGTAGCGGTGATGAGTGCGTCGGGATGGCCCTGGAGCAGCGTGATTGGGTATTCAGGCGTGGGCTCGGAAAAGAGAGCAACCCGCAATGCCGTCTGCTTCCACGCACCGGTATCGCTGAACAGCCGGATGCGGTCAGCCGCCAGGCACTCCCGCATGCCCAGCGTGATCGACATGGGCGGGACAAACTGGTAAGCAGCGCCGAAGGTCCGCTGGGCTAGCGCCAGAATCGTGTCCAGGTTGTTCTCCTGGATCCGGATCGTTGATGCAGCCAGTTCCTCCAGGCTCGTAGCGCTAAACGGGTGCCGGCGGGCCTGGTTGTAAGCGACATGGCCGTCCTGGCCCCAGCCTCCGATTGTGATGTCGACAGGGGCCTCCGCGATGGCTGCCCTTACCCTCTCCACGGAAGCGGGAGACAACCAGAACCGCTGGCCCTCAGGAACGGCCAACTCGCCCTGGATGCCTCCATAGAAGTTGGTCTCCATGAACGAGCGGAAGTTGTAGGGGTGACGCTCCGGAAGCAACTGCGCCTGCCAGTCCAGGCACTCATCCATGTGGAAGACGTGGAGGTCGCGCAGCGAGAGGCCTTTCCCGTTCACGAGATCGGTGAACGGCTTGTACCAACAGGCAGGACCACATGGAATGATAGCGCGGGTCGGACGTTCCAGAGCATTATTGAGCTCGATCAGTTCGACAAGTTCCCCCGCCATCAGGACGCC
>JBBQLF010000308.1:0-6235 GCA_038327695.1 Bryobacterales bacterium | reverse complement strand
AATCGGGCTGCGTCTTTGGCCAATCGGGCTGCGTCTTTGGCCAATCGGGCTGCGTCTTTGGCCAATCGGGCTGCGTCTTCGGCCAATCGGGCGCAGGCGGGGCTGCCAGCAGGCAGGTGGCAAACGCGGTGAGGAGAAGAGCCCTTTGCATTGGTCGATTATGGCACGGCTGTACACTGGTCTTATGCGGATGCTTCTGATGGCGACCCTGGCTATGTCCGCGGCGCCTGTTTTTGCGGTGAAGCCGTGCACCAACGCCACCACCTATTCACCGTGCGACATCGTACTGGAAGTGAGCCCGGCGGCGATGCAGAAGGCGGCCTCGCCCTATCGCGAGTTACACATAGCCGCCCAGTTCCGATCCCCGGAATACAAGACGTATCTGGTGCCGGCGTTCTGGGACGGCGGCAACCGGCTGGTATTGCGCTTGGGGCCGACGGCCGCCGGTGAATGGACGTACAAGCTGACCGGGGATGTGGCCGAGTTTAGTGAGAAGCTCGACAAGTTCACCGTGGCCGCCGCGCCGGAGGCCGCCACCTGGATCCAGCGCGCCAATGCGCATCACTGGCAGCATACGGAGCAGTTGAAGCCGCACCTCTACATGGGCGCCGATCTGACGGACGAGGCGCAGATGGACGCGCTGGCGGCTGCGAAGTTCACACATGCCGCGGTTTCCGTGATGCCTCCGGGCGAGATGCCGGACCTGGCGTTTTTCTCCAGGCTGGACGCGCAGATTTCCGCGTTGAATGAGAAGGGGCTGGTGGCCGACCTGATACTCGCCCCGAGCGCCGCGGAGATGATGAAACGCTTCCCCGTCTATGCAGACAGGGAGCGCTACGTGCAGTACATCATCGGCCGCTACGCTGCGTTCAACGTCACCTGGCAGTTAGCCGGGGAATTTGAGACGGGCGACAACCTGCGGGCCATGATGCGTGAGGCCGGCCAGCAGATGAAGAAGGCGGATCCGTACGGCCACCCCCGGTCGTCCCGCGCCCGCATGACGTCGTCGCCGCTGGGCGGAGATCAGTGGATGGATCACGTCATGTACGGCGTGGACGCGCCCGACGCGGTGCCCATGATCGAGCATCAGTTGAACACAGTGCCGCAGGTGGCGCTGCTGGACGGGGCACTGGCCACGGACGCGTTCCGCAAACGTCTGTGGAACTCCACCATGAGCGGAGCCTATCCCGTCATCGCGGGCCGCGCCACGGCGGAGAATGTGAAGACGATGACGGCGTGGTTTGACACCCTCAGCCGGACCCGCCACTGGGATGTAGAGCCGCACTTCGACATCGACGGCGGACGCGCGCTGGCCGTGCCCGGCGTGGAGTATCTGGTCTATATCGAGAACCCCATGAAGGTGGAGGTGACAGTAGAAAAGCACAGCTACGACGTGTGGTGGATCAACCCTTCCAGCGGCGAGGCCACCAAGGAGAAGAAGGACTGGAAGGGCGATGTCTTTGAGGGTACGCCGCCTGACGCCACGCGGGACTGGATTCTGCATCTCTCGCGCGACGGCAAGAAGGAGGGGATGGCGAAGAGCTACAAGTTCGAATCGTGGCCCATCGCCGTGCAGGAGCCGGAGCGCAGCCCGCAGAAGGCCACCTTTGAGCTGGTGCGGCCCTCGGCAGACGTGGTGCTGACCGTGGGCCAGCCGGTTCCGTTCCAGATCAGGGTCAAGAAACCGACCGCCGGAACGCGGCGCATGACTTACATGCTGGTGGGGGACATTGTGCGCGATGGCCAGGGCAACCGGATTTTGGCAACGGGCGCCGAGGGCACTCTGACCGTCCCGGCGAATGTGTTGACCGGGAGCCAGGGCGTTATCAACGTGCGGCTGGCGGCTCTGAATGCGCCCGGCAAGGTTTATCTGATCGACTACATCTTCAGCGTGAAGAAGTGACGCGAATCGTTGCGTTGGATACGGCGTCCGAGTACGGGAGTCTGGCGCTGGTGCAGGACGGGATCGTGGTGGAGGAGATGGCGCTGACCGCCCCGGAGGGCTTCGGCGCAGTCCTCTTCCCTGCCCTGGAGCGGTTGATGCAGCGGCACGGGTGGCGGCATGAGAGCGTGACCGGCTACGCGGCGGGTTCGGGACCGGGATCGTTCACTGGCGTGCGGGTGGCGCTGGCGGCCATCAAGGGCCTGGCCGAGGCGGCTGGAGCCAAGGCGGCGGCTGTCTCCAACCTGGAAGCGATGGCGCACTACGGCAGTGGCGCCGTTCGGGCTCCGTTTTTCGACGCCCGCCGGGGGGAAGTCTACGGCGCGGTCTACGATGCCGGCCTGCGGCGCGTGGGCGAGGAGCGGGTGGCGCAGTTTGCGCAGTGGCGGGCGGCCCTGCCGGGTGGGGCTGAACTGCTGACGCCGGACCCGGCGGCGTATGGCGTGGAGGCGACGGTGACCCCGCGCGCGCTGGCCGGGATGATCGGCCGGCTGGCGGCGGACCGCCTGGTGGATCCGGTGGGAATTGACGCCAACTACGTCAGGCGGCCGGACGCGGAGTTGAACTGGGTGGACCGGCAGTAGCGGCTCCACGCGTCTGGCGGTCAATTCGGAGCGAATTATCTCAATTGACATATACTGGTTGCGGGTACGTATCATAGGTGTAGAGCTTCACCACGGGTGCGCCTCAGCAGTCGTACAGCCCGATGATTTTTCTTTAGGAGTCTTTCCATGTGTGCAAATCGTCTGAGGGCTGCCCTGGTAGCTGCCCTACTCCTCTTGTTCGCATTCCCGGCCGCCGCACAGGATGCGCGCGGGACCGTCCTGGGCCGTGTCACCGATCCCTCCGGGGCCACCGTGCCCAATGCGGAAGTTCGCGTCACCAATGAAAACACGGGCGTCCCGTTTACCGCCAAAACCAACGACAACGGCAACTACGTCATACCGTACCTGATTCCAGGCCAGTATTCGGTCTCCTGCGAGTTGCAGGGTTTCAAGAAATGGACGCGGCCAGGCATTCAGGTTCGCATCAACGATAGCGTTGAAGTCAACGTCGAGATGACCGTCGGCGCCACGTCGGAGACGATTGAGGTGAAGGACACCACTCCGTTGCTCACCACCACCGAAGCCTCCCTCGGCCAGGTCATCGACGAACGGCGCATCCTGGAACTGCCGCAGTTTGCGGGCAATGCCATGGACTTGGTCCACCTGGCGCCCGGCACCGTGAACGGCACCAACATGCGCCTCCGCAAGGCGGGCTTCAACAACGCCCCTTCTCAATTCGCCACCGACGGTGGCGGCAACTACCAGGCCGAGTTCTCCATCGACGGCGTCTCTAATACCTATTCCGACGGCACCGCGCCGCGCGTGGCCTTCTCGCCGCCCCAGACCGCCATCAGCGAGTTTAAGGTTCAGACAGCGGCCTTTGACGCCTCCCTCGGGCACACCATGGGCAGCACCGTCAACGTGTCCACCAAGTCGGGTACCAATCAACTGCATGGCGAGTTCCATGAGTGGTTCCGCCATAGCGCCCTGGACGCGCCCACGCTGTTCCAGAACCGCTCCAACCAGAAGAAGCCGATCTATCAGGACAACCGTTACGGCGCCTCCGCCGGCGCCCCCATCATCCTCCCGAGGCTGTACAACGGCAAGAACCGCAGCTTCTGGTTTTTCGCCTATGAAGCCAACAAGTTTGGCGATCCGCAGATCGTGACATCGACGGTCCCCACCGCCAAGATGCGGGGAGGCGACCTGTCGGAGTACCTCGCCCGCGGCGCCGCCTTCCAGGTCTACGATCCTCGCAGCACCACTCTGACCGGCGGCCGCTACGTCCGCACCGCCGTCCCCGGCAACATCATCCCCAAGTCCAGCCTCGACCAGGTCGGCTTAAACTTCGCCGCCCTCTACCCCCTGCCCAACCAGGCTGGCACGTCCGACTACCGGAATAACTACTTCCGCTCCGGCAAGGCGCTGGAAGACTACTGGGTCTGGATGACGCGCATCGACCATACCATCAGCGAAAACCATCGCATCTTCCTGCGCCTGCACCGCGATTTCTGGGAAGAGGACAAAAACCACGACTTCGGCAACGACGTGCGCGGCGTCATCCTCAACCGCAACAACAAGGGCATCGCCTTTGACGACGTGTACGTCTTCACGCCCACTTTTCTGCTGAACTTCCGCTACGGCCTCACCTTCCAGGACTTCCCCGAGCGCCGCTCCTCCCAAGGCACTGATCTCTCCAAGCTGGGCCTGTCTTCGCAGTTGATCTCGCAACTGCCGAACAAGGCGATTGCCCCCCTGCCCAACATCACCCTCAACCCCTACACCTCCATCGCCTCGTGGGAGTCCCAGGACGGCTACACGGCCTCCACCACCAACTCCTTCGTGGCCAACTTCACCCAGCTCCGCGGCAACCACAATTTCCGTTTCGGCCCGGAACTGCGCATCTACCGCGAGAGCCGCAATCGTTACGGAACCGCCATCTCGCCCCAGTACAACTACTCCGCCAACTTCACCCGGGCCAACGACACCGCCGCCAATCCCACCCTCGGCGGCGAGATGGCCGCCATGCTGATGGGCATTCCGGCCGGCAGCATGAGCCGGGTCGACAGCTATGTGGAGCAGGACAAGTACTTCGCCCTCTATCTGCACGACGACTGGAAGCTCACCCGCAAGCTAACCCTGAATCTGGGCCTGCGCTGGGAATATGAATCCGCCGTCACTGAACGCTTCAACCGCTCCGCCATCCACTTCGCCGGCACAACGCCCAATCCGCTCAACGACGCGGCCCGTGCGGCGTACGCCAGAAACCCCATCCCCGAACTGCCCGCCGCCCAGTTCCAGGCCATGGGCGGCCTCACCTTCGCGGGCGTCGCGCCCAACGGCCGCGACTACTGGACGGCCCCCAGAACCAACTTCCAGCCCCGCATCGGCTTCGCCTATCAGATGACGCCCAAGACCATCCTGCGCGGCGGCTATGGCCTCTTCGTGGCCTCCATTGGCGTCAACTACACGAACACCAACCTCACGGGCTACTCCCAGTCCACGCCCATCCAGGCCTCCCTCGACAACGGCATCACCTTCATCGCCACCAACGCCAATCCCTTCCCCACCGGCCTCATCGCGCCGGCCGGCGCCAGCGGCGGCCTGATGACCAACATCGGCCAGGCCGTGTCGTTCTTCCCCGACGCCCGCCGCAACCCCTACGCCCAGCGCTGGAGCATCGGCATCCAACGCGAGTTGCCGTTTAAGGTCATGATGGAAAACACCTACGTCGGCAACCGCAACACGCGCCTGAACATCAACCGCGAACTCAGCTTCACCCCGGCCCAGTACCTCAGCACCTCGCCCGTCCGCGACCAGACCACCATCGACTTCCTGGGCCGGACATTCCCCAATCCCTACAGCGGACTGAACCCAATCTTCGGCACCGTCATCTCCCGCGCCAACCTGCTCCGCCCCAATAGCCAGTTCTCATCCACCCAGTTAGTGGGCGACCCGGCCGGCTACTCCTGGTACCACTCCATCCAGAACCGCCTGGAACGCCGCTTCGCCAACGCCTGGACCGTTCAGGCTTCGTACACGTGGTCCAAAACCATGGAAGCGACCGAGTTCCTCAACGCGGCCGACCGCATGCCCTACGAGAGCCTGGCCGGCCTGGACCGCACGCACCGCCTCACCGGCTCCGGCATCTGGGAAATTCCCTTCGGCCGCAAACGCCACTGGGGCTCCAACTGGAACTCAGTCACCAACTTCATCGCCGGCGGCTGGCAGCTCGGCGGCATCTACCAGCACCAGAGCGGCGAGCCTCTCGGCTTCGGCAACCGCATCTTCAACGGCGACTTGAAAAACATCGTCCGCTCGAAGACCACCCGCAACGTTGATAGCTGGTTCACTCCGGCCGCCGAGGCTGGCTTTGAAACCAGCGGCGCGCGCCAGTTGGCCTCCAACCTGCGCGCGCTGTCCCTGCGCTTCAGCTCGGTGCGCAGCCCCAATCAGGACCGCTGGGATCTCTCGATGATCAAGAAATTCCGCATCTCCGAGCGCTGGAACACCCAGTTCCGCGCCGAAACCTTCAACGCGATGAACCACCCCAACCTGGCCAATCCCAACACGGACCCGACCAGCGCCGCGTGGGGCACCATCACCGGCCAGGATTCGCCCCGCTCCTGGCAGCTCTCGCTGAAGATTACCTTCTAAACAGCGCGTCATAACTACTTGCGCATCCGCTTCCTGACGGTCGCGGCTCGGAAACAGACTGGTACTGAGCCGCGCGTCAGCAAGCGGCCGT
>JBBQLF010000307.1:0-6238 GCA_038327695.1 Bryobacterales bacterium | reverse complement strand
GTCTCCAGCTTGTACTTCCACCGAAAGACCACGGGCGTCTCATTCACCTCCTTCAGGTAGAGTTCAATCCGCGCCTTGAGCTCATCGGCCGAAGTGACCCGAATGCCGCGGAGTAGGGTCTTCGCCATTTTGCCGAAGAAGGATTCGACCAGGTTGAGCCAGGATCCGTGCTTGGGCGTGAAGGTGAACTCAAAGCGGTTTGGCTGCGTTGCCAGGAAAGCCCGCGTCTCTTTGGAGATGTGCGCGGAGTGATTGCCGAGCACGATCCGGATCCGGGCGCATGCCGGGTAATGCGCGCCGGCCAGTTTCAGGAACTCGATGAACTCCGCGCTCCGATGCCGTTCGCGCACGAGGCCGAGAACCTCACCTGAAATCAGGTCGATGCCAGCCAATAGGGATAGCGTTCCGTGACGGATGTATTCATGGCCGCGCCCGACGACCTGATGCTTGCCTGGCACCGGCGGCAGGTCCGGGGCGGTATTCTCGATGGCCTGAATGCCGGGTTTCTCATCGTAGGACAGCACGGCGACCAGTTCAGGAGGCGGCGCACCTCTCTCCCGCCAGATCTCCACCTGCGTGTACACATGCAGCACCTGAACCATCTTGGCCTCAAATTCGGGATCGCGTCGTTCCAGGTAGTACTGGATTTTGTGTGGACGAATTTGGTTGGCGCTGAGAATCTTGGAGACCGTTCCGCGTCCCAGTTTCTGGAGGCTCGGGTGGCCAACCGCCTCGCAGTGCTGGCGGACATGCTGCGCCAATAATCGGGTGGTCCAAAGTTCCTGGGCATAGCCCAGATCTTTCGGTTTCTGACACGCCAGAGCAACCACCCAAGCTCGCGCCTCCGCTGTCATTGCCGGGCGGCGGCCGCGGCCCGGCAAATCGGCCAGCGCCTGCGCGACGCCCAGATCCAGGGCCTTGCTCACGCACCGCTCTACAAGTGGCCGATTCGTGCTCAAGACCCGGGCGATCTCTGATACGGAGTTTCCTTCGTGATAGCGCAAGAGGATCGACGCCCGCCGCACACGACCGGCCGGCTCGCTCCGCGATTGGGAGAGTGTGGTGAGCGCCTCGATCTCGCTGTTGCCCAGCTTCAACGGGGCGCGGCGGCTGACAAAAGGCAAGCAACAAACCTCCTCGTAATGGTATACGAGGAGCTTACACCACTATCTGTCGTGTTGCAACACTATTTCGGAAGCGCTGTACTAGTTGCCGGGCGGGGGCGGAGGCGGCGGGGGTGGAGGCGGAGGCGTCGCGCCAGTGTCGCCCGGCAGCGTGACGGGCGGCGCGGTACCGCCAGCCGTGGGGACTCCGCCTGTCGTGGTGGGCCCACCGCCATTGCCGCCAGGCAGCCTGGGCGTGCGCAGCATCACCTGGTAGAGGGCATCGGCCACGTACTGCATCACGCGGAACCGGTCCACGCGCCGGCTCGCGGCCAGCGGAGAGTTCCGGTACACAACCAACTCATCGCCGGCGTTGAGGATTCTGGGATCGCCATCGCGCGGCATCAGCCGGTGCTCGACGGCCACCTGGCCCTCTTCCACGGCTACCCGTGTGGTCTCGTCGTCGTCGTCGACGCTCACGTCAAACGTGGTGCCACGCACGGAGATCACCGCTGTTGGCGTGTGGACTTTGTTCGGATTGGGCTGCCCGCCAGGGCGCTGGATATGGACACGGATGCGGCCCAGCCACACATCTACGAGATCGCGCAGGCTGCCGGGATTGGCCCGGAACGTCACGCGGGAGTTCGGAAACACTTCAAACGTGCTGCCGTCGGAGACCTGGAAGGCGGCATAGCCGTCCGGTCCTGTCACCACCACCTGCCGCGCCTGAATCGTGTCACCGGTGCTCAGCGCCCACAGTGCCGTATCGCGGGCCAGCGATACGCTGCCCTGCAACGAGACCACCTTGGCGGCGCTATCGGAACCGAAGGACATTTGCGCGCGGGCCGAAGGCACAGCCAGAGCAGCCAGCGCCGCGAGGGCGAGGAGTCTGCCGGTACCATGGCACTGGACTGTCCGCATAGAGTCCTTCAATTTCTAACTCTATCATCAAATCGGCAAAGTAAATAGTGTTTTGAACCCGATCCATCGGTTTTTGGAGGATTGTGTATCCGGTGGTCCGGATTACTTCGGCGGCGGTCTGAAGCGGCACCGGGCGCGCTATCATCGAACTAACTGTGCTGGTTTCCATCGATCTGAACGCGCCCAGGCCCAAGCGCCCGGAATGGCTGCGGGCCTCGGCCCCCGTAGGTGAGAACTTCCGCGAGCTCAAGGCTCTGGTAGACCGGCTGAATCTCCACACAGTCTGCGAATCCGCCGCCTGCCCCAACCTGGGCGAGTGCTGGAATCAGCGGACTGCCACGTTCATGATTCTGGGCAACGTCTGCACCCGGCGCTGCGGCTTCTGTGCGGTTCAAAAGGGTGAGCCTCTCGAAGTGGATTGGGACGAGCCCCGGCGCGTGGCCGAGGCCTGCGCGGCGCTCAATCTCCGCTACGCCGTCATTACCAGCGTCAACCGCGACGACCGGAAAGACGGCGGCGCCGCTCTGTTCGCCGCCACCATCGGCGCCATTCGCGAGCGGGTTCCTGGTTGCCGTGTAGAAGTTCTGGTCCCCGATTTCCAGGGTTCGCAGGAAGCGCTGGCCACCGTGATGGCGGCCCGCCCCGACGTCCTCAATCACAACATAGAGACCGTCCCTCGCCTCTACAAACAGGTCCGGCTGGGCGCCCGTTACGAGCGCTCCCTGGAGATGCTCGCCTGCGCCAAGTCGCTGGCGCCGGAGATTCCGACGAAGTCCGGCGTCATGGCCGGCTTGGGCGAGACCAATGACGAGATTCTGGATACGCTCCGGGACCTTCGCGCCCATCAGGTGGACATCGCCACGATCGGCCAGTATCTGCGCCCCACGCCCAGCCATCTGCCCGTGCTGCGCTACGTGACGCCTGACGAATTCGCCGGATACAAATCCGCCGGGCTCGCCATGGGTTTCACCCACATCGAATCCGGACCGCTGGTTCGCAGCAGCTATCACGCCGCGGAGGCACTCTAAACTGTCACTCACTCCTGAACTTATCGACGGCGGCATCTGGCGCCTCCCGCTACCCATGCCGTTTGGTCCGCCCTGGGTCAATGTCTACCTCCTGCCGTGTCCCGGCGGCTGGATGCTCATCGACACTGGTCTCGACACCAAGCCTTCGGCCGATGCGCTGGCTGAGGCGATGGCCGGTTTCGGTGTCGCGCCGTCGCAACTCCGCCACATTGTTGTGACCCATCTGCACCCCGACCACAGCGCCCGCGCCAGTCAACTCCGCGACGCGAGTGGAGCCACCGTCTGGATGCACCGGGCCGACGCCGAATTCCTGCTGCGGCTCAAGACCACCAACGAGCCCTACGACCTACTGGACGAGGCTATGCGCGAGGCGGGCACTCCGGAGACCTTGCGTGTGCAGGTCCGCGCCAGCTACGAGAAGCTCGCCCAGCTATTCCCCATGCTCAGCCCCGATGCGCTGTTGGAAGACGGCCAGGCGCTGGAGAGCGGCATCGGCCCGCTGGAAATCCTCTGGACCCCCGGCCACTCCCCAGGCCACTGCTGCCTCTACGCCCGCGAAAAGAAGATCCTCTTCGCCGGCGACCACGTAATTGACGACATCACGCCGCACATCGGCTGGCTGCCCGGCGAGGATACCTTGGGCCAGTACCTGAGCACGTTGGATCGCCTGGATCAGCTCGAAGTAGAGCTGGTCCTGTCCTCGCACGGCCTGCCTTTCGGAGGCCTGCGCGAATGGACCGAGCGAGTCCGCGCGCACCACGCTTCGCGCTCAGCCGAGATCGGCCACCACCAGCAGGACGGTGTCAGCCTCACCGGCGATCTCATCGGCCGCCTCTGGCCCCGGGAGCTGCGCCCCTTGGACTACCAGTTGGCGCTCACCGAGGTTCTGGCGCACCTGGAACACGCACGCCGCTGACCTCCGTTCCCCGGCCGCGCTGCGGCCCCAGCAGTGACTGCGCCCGGCGATTCGCCGCTTCCTCCCACCCGGGGCAATGGAGCGCAGGGCCGGGAAGCGATAGGCAGGAGATAGGCAGGAGGCTCCTCGTCAAGCCGTAGGCCGCTGGCGGGCTCGGCTCCGCTTGGATTGCCGCTCGGACGGCGACCCAGGCGTCTGCACCCTGCCGGGAACAAGCGCGCCACCGTGCGCGTATCTATCAGCAGGAGAACCACCCATGCTGAGCTTTCTGCTGTTCTGTATCCTGGCTGTCCTGTGCTGGCCGATCGCGCTGCTGGCTCTGATCCTCTACCCGCTCGTCTGGCTGCTCCTGTTGCCTCTGCGCTTGATCGGCGTCGTGGTGGGCGGGGTCTTCGACTTAATCGGAGCGCTGTTCGCTCTGCCCGCCAGAATGTTGCGATGATCCGGACCTACGCGTAGCTCGATACGGAACCCAGATTCCGGGCTGACCGCTCCGCTTCCGCCTTGGCCGTGTAGCCGCTCTCACGAAACGCCTTGAGAGGCTCCTCCGCCAAGCCCTTCGTCTTCCGCCACTCCCGCAGCAACGGGCGCACGTCAGTGAAGAATGCTTCCCGCAGACACTCCTCGGCGTCCATCAGATTGCCGCTCTTCTGGTGGACCGCCAGCACGGCGTGATCCACCAGCGCCGCTTTCAGGTAGAGTTCCTGCGCGGTGCAGGCAGTCTGGATCATCTCCTCGATCTTGTTCTTCAGGTTGTGGCTCTGGTCCACCACGTAGGGAATGTCCGGCGTCGTGCCCGTCTCCCAGGCGAACTGGCAGATTTCATGGAAGATGCGGAAGACCTGATAGGGATCAATGGAGCCCATGGTGAGGTCGTCGTCGGCGTAACGCCTGTCATTGAAGTGGAAGCCGCCCAGCATGTCCTCACTGAGCAGCCACGCCACGATCTGCTCGATGTTCTGCGCTTGATAGTGATGGCCGGTGTCCACCAGGACCTTGGCGCGGGGGCCGCACTGCTTGCAGAACACATAGGACATGCCCCAGTCGGCGATGTCGGTGTGATAGTAGGCAGGCTCGAACGGCTTGTATTCCACCAGCATCCGCTGGTTGCCGCTGAGGGCTGCGTGGGTTGCCTGGAGTCCTTCGGTGAACCACTGCTTGCGGGCCCGGATGGAGCCCGTGCCGGGGAAATTGGTCCCGTCGGCAAACCACAGCGACAGATCCCGGGAGCCGGTGGCGCGTTGGATCTCGACGCAGTCCAGGATGTGCGAGAGCGCCGTGCGGCGTACTTCCGGGTCCGGATTGCCAAGGGAGCCATTCTTGTAGCACTGATCCTGGAAAATGTTGGGATTGATGGCGCCGATGGCCACACCGTGGGCGGCCGCGACTCGCAATACCTCCGGCACGTCAGCCACGCCGTTGGCGAAGTCCCACAGCACATGGACCGCCACGGTTGGGCAACACCCGGTGAACTGATGCACCTGGCCGGCGTCGGCGATCTTCTCGGGCGTATTGGTGGCTGCGCCGGCTTGGATGAACTTGCCAAAGCGGGTGCCGGTGTTGGCAAAACCCCAGGACGGAAGTTCGACGGCGAAGCGGTTGAGCGCCCGAAGGGCCAGTTCGGTCTGAGCGGACGTCAGCGGCATGATAAATGTGCTCCCGCAACAAATTATATCGGAGATTATTGTCCGGTGTCCGGCACTACCCCTGCTGTGAGGCTGGTGCTATATGAGTCGCAATGATATCGCCGAGGTCGAGGCCATCGATCTGAGTGAATATGACGCCGAGTTCCAGCGGGCCTCGTCGCAGGCTCCCCGGGACAGTTATCAGGAGGAACTTCCTGATGGGTTCTACGACGCGCGGGTGGAGGACGTCACGCTGAATCGCGTGCAAAGCACGGGCAACCCGATGGTCATCTGGCGGCTCCGGATCCTTGGCCCGCAACATCGCGGCTCTGCCATCAGCAAGGTCCGGATCATCACCCAGAAAACCGTGGGCTTCTTGAGGGACGACCTGCGCAAACTGGGCATGGAGTTGAGTAGCCTGAAAGAGCTGAGTGCCCGCATGGATGAGATGGTCAACCGGCCCATCGGCATCATGAAGCGCACACAGCAGGACCGCCGCTGGACGGATGTCCATTTCGTCCGGCCGCGCAACGAGGCCGCGCCCCAAAAGAGCCAGGCCGACGTCGTGATCGAGGACGACCTGCCGTTCTAAACTCGGCGTCACTATTGTTTGCGCAACGGCCGTTTGCTGACGCGCGGCTCAGT
>JBBQLF010000306.1:0-6241 GCA_038327695.1 Bryobacterales bacterium | reverse complement strand
GGTCTTGCCGCCACTGCCGACCATCAGCACCTTGCCCGACTTCTTCTCCGCGGCGATGATCTCCGGGCCATCCTCCAGCCGCCAGGTGAGGGGCTTCTCGATGTAGACGTGCTTGCCGGCGGCAAGCGCTTCCAGGGTCATGCGCTTGTGCCAGTGGTCCGGCGTGGCAATCACCACGGCGTCGAGTTCCTTGTTTGCCAGGATGTCCTCGTAGCGCTTGGTGGTTTTGATCCGGTCCTGGGTGAACTCGCGGGCGTGCAGGAGATAGCCGTCATAGAGATCGGCCGCGGCGGCCAGATTCACGCCGGGGATCAGGGCAAACTCGGCCATCAACTGGCTGCCGCGGATGCCGGCTCCGACTAAGCCGAGTTGGATGGTATCGTTGGGCCCGGCGGCTCGCAACCCGGGTTCGGCCCCGGCGAGTGTGTAAACGGTAGCGGCTCCGGCGGCGTGCAGGAAAGTGCGACGGGAAGACATGGGAGGAGTATAACCCAGGCTAGCGGGTGCGGGAAAGCGAGTGCTTTTCCCATTCCAGGACGACCGCATCCACCAGCGCCGGCATGGCGGCGGCCACAGGCTGTGAGAGCGTGGACGCCCAATCGAAGCCGTTCGCTTCCAGGCCGATCAACACCAGCGAGGAGGGCACGCACTTCAGCAACGGCGCCAACTTCATGGCCTGCGCCAAGCCGAGGCCGGTGGCGGCGCAACGGGCCATGTCCGGGCGGAAACGGGGGTCGCGCGAGTCCAGACAGTGGAGGGTGCCCGGCGGCGCCTGGCCACTCACGATGGCGTCGACGAAGATGATGTTCTGCGCGGCGTGCCAGGCATCGAGCAACTCGGAGGTGTCGCCACGCAGGGTGCGCGATGGGATTCGCCTGTCCTGGAGCGCGGCGGCGCAAAGCGGACCAATCGCGTCATCGCCGCGATCCATGCGTCCGCAGCAGACGATGAGCGCTCGATAGCTCTTTTGCTTTGGCATGCGCCTGTTGGATTCTAACCATGTTTCTGGTCAGGACACAAGCCGCCGCCACCAGTGGGAGCCGATGACGGGATCAGTCGTCGTAGGTCAGGAAGGTTTGGGAGATGTGATCGTGCCAGCTCAGCTTCTCCTGGTCGACGAGTGCCCACAAGATGCCCATGCCTGCGCTTGCCAGGCTGACCCAACCGGCGAACATGCGCACCATGCGCTGGGCGCGGGACGGTGGCTGGCCGTCGAGGCTCACCAGGCGAAGCCGCGCCCCTTGCAGGCCGAGGCTGGCTTTACCGGAGAGGCAGTAGAGAAGCTGATAACCGATGGCGATCAGGAGCCCAGCCGTCCCGTAGCAGCCGAGGAAGAAACTGCCAGTCGGGAGCGATTGCAGGCAGAGCCGGACGGTGACCAGGAAGAGCCCGATCAGGGCCAGGACGAAGCCGGCGTCAAACAGGGCGGCCATGGCGCGGAACCGCAACTCAGCCACGGGGAGATCCGTGCGGCGGCTCTGTTCCCGGCTCAGCGGTGCAATGCGCGGCGGGGCCGGGGCGGCGACGAAATCGAAGCTGCCCTGGCCGTCAATGGGCTTGCGTTTCGGTGGGCGCGGGCCATCGGGGTGGCGAGGCCGGCCGTGCCGCGGGGGCGATGGACTGTACTCCTCGAATTCAACAACCCGCCGGCCGTCTTCCCTGGGAAAGAGCCTGGGCTGCACCGGGTGCCTGGGCCGCTGCGGGGCATCCGGATTCTCTGCGACCGTGGTCAGACGACGGGGGGGCGTGCTGGCAGGCGCGGGTTCCCTGTCGTAGTCTGGGGCGGCGGCGGATTCCACGACGGGAAAGCGGCGGCCATCCTCATTCCCATGTTGGTGCTGACACCTCCGGCAACGACTCTCATCCGGAGGAAGACTGGATCCACAGTATCTGCAACGCATGCCCATACTCCATTTCCCCGCAACGCGCGGGGCGTCGCAGGTTGGTGGCGAGTGTTGGCTACGAGCTACCCTAGTCTGCGCCAGTTCGCTGATTGCGACCGGTCATTTTCTCGTGCTAGGGTTGAGCCGTGAGCTCACCATTCTCGCGCCGCAGGCGATTCGAGGCATGCGCCAAGCGGTACTGTCATAACTTAAGTACCATAACTGTAGCCGTTTGTCGATATTTTTCGAACGGTCCGCTTGAATTGTACTGGAACCGGCGGATCAGCGCCCTCAATAATTGATGCATTTTCGCCTAATCATCTCCCTGCTGGTGGGTTGGTACATGGTGGCGAGCGGCCAATCGAGTGGCTTGCTCACGCGAGTACCAATTCTGGCTGCCAAAGGGCCGGCCCCGCCGGCCGAGGCACCGAAGATCGCGCGGACTGATCCGCCGCCGCCGGGCGTCGTCGTGGTCTATGGCGTGCAGCAAGAGAGGGAGGGGGAGAAGTACCGGTTGCGCCAGAGCGCGAGGTTGGAGACGGTGGAATTCCTGCTGGAAGGGGATGAGATCGACTATGATCGTGAGACCGGGCTGGCCGAGGCGCGGGGTGCGGTGCGGTACGTCAAGTTCCAGAGCGGAGAGATCCTCAAAGCGGACCGGGTCGACTATAACTTGAACGACAAGACCGGTACGTTCTATCGCGTCAACGGCTCGGCGTTTGGAAAGATCGATCCGCGCCCCGGCGTAGCCACGACGGGGAATCCATTTCTTTTTCAGGGTGACTGGGCCGAGAAGCTAGAGGATCGCTACATCCTGCACAACGGGACAATCACTAACTGTGAGGTTCCGAATCCGTGGTGGACCTTGAAATCACCCAAGATCGATATTATTCCAAATGACCGGGCATTGGCTTACCGGAGTTGGATGAAGCTGAAGCGCGTACCTGTACTGTACGCGCCGGTATTTTACAAAGACCTATCGAGCGGCGCCAGGAAGAGCGGATTTCTTACTCCGAGTTTTGGCAACAGCAGCCGCCGGGGGGTGATGGTGGGGCTCGGCTATTTCTGGGCCATCAACCGCAGCTACGACGTAATGTATCGCCCACAGTACTTCTCGCAGCGTGGGTTAGCGCAGACGGTGGATTTCCGCGGTAAGCCGACACAAAAGTCCGATTTTGATGCCTATGTTTACGGTGTCAAAGACAAAGGTCTCGTGCATGACGACGGCACCGTGGAAAAGCAGGGCGGCTACCTGTTGTCAATCACCGGCCGAGCGGAGTTGCCGAAGGGATTTCAATTGCGGGGCATGGTGAACTACTTGAGCAACTTCCTGTTCCGGCAGTCGTTCACGGAGAGCTTTAACGAGGCGGTTTCGTCGGAATCCAATAGCGTGATCGCCGCCACCAAAGACTGGTCCACTTTCCATCTAAACGCGGTATTCACACGGCAGGAGAACTTTCAGAGCACCACACCGGAAGACACGATTCTGATCCGCAAGCTGCCGCAGGTGGAGTTCAACAGCCGGGATCGTGAGATCAGCCGGCGGGTGCTGCCAGTCTGGATCAGCTGGGGCGCCAGCGCGGGCCTGGTGCGGCGAACGCAACCGCTTTTCCAGACCCGCCAGTTTGTGGAGCGGCTGGACCTGGAACCACGGGTTATGACCGCTCTCCGGTGGAAGGACATCCACCTGATCCCGTCGTTCTCAGTGTGAGAGACAAGGTACGGTTCGAGTTTCCGGGCCGGCGTGGAACAGACGAACGGAGGCACGGTGACGGGCGATAACCTGAACCGGTTTTCCAAGGAGTTTCGAGCCGACCTGATCCTGCCTACGCTGGAGCGGACCTTTGACGCGCCGCACTGGCTCGGAGCGAAACTCAAGCACACGATCGAGCCGCGGGCCAGTTTTCGTGCCGTCTCCGGTGTGGACAACTTCAGCAGCATCATCCACTTCGACGAGATGGAGATCCTGTCGAATACATCGGAAGTCGAGTACTCGCTCGCCAACCGGCTGTGGGCGAAGAACCGGCGGGGCGACGTGTGGGACTGGATGAGCCTGGAGGTACGGCAGCGGCGTTTCTTCGATCAAACCTTCGGCAATGCCGTGGTGACGGGCCAGCGCAACGTGTTCCAGACGTCTTCGGATCTGACAGGGTATGCGTTCATCGACCGGCCGCGCGGCTACTCGCCGATCATCTCTGCGCTGCGGGCCCAGCCCCGGCCCGGTTTTGGCGTGGAGTGGCGGGCCGACTACGATCCTCTGCGTGGCAAGATCACCAACAGCAGCCTGTCGGTTGACGCGCGAGTGCGGAACTACCTGATGTCGATCGGCCATAGCAACGTGTCCTGTGTGCCTCTGGGCATGATCGAGGGCACAGTGACCAACCCTTGCATCGATCCGGCGTCCACGGCGCAGGTGCTGTCCCCGTCGTCCAATCAGTTGCGGGTGATGGTGGGGATGGGGCCGGAGAATAAGCAGGGCTGGAACGGCGGCGTCCACGCCATCTATGATTACGCGACGAGGACGTTGCTTTCGGCCAATACGCAAATCACCTACAGCACCAACTGCTGCGCGTTCAGCGGCCAATACCGCCTTTTCAACGTGGGTACGCGGAATGAGAATCAGTTCCGGCTGGCACTGGTGATCGCCAACATCGGCAGTTTTGGAACTCTGCGGCGGCAGGTCCGGCTGGTCTAATCGAGGAGCTCGGCGAGTTTGTGATCGAACTCTTCGAGGCGGCAGAGAAGGGCTGACGAGTCACGTTCGAGGAGGCGGACCTTGTCGGCCAGGTGAAGGCAGGCGAGAACGGCGACGCGGGTGGGGTCTGCCCCGGAACCGCGGGTGGCGATCTGGGTCATGAGTTCGTCGACGGCCCGCGCAAGGTTTTCAGTCACACCGGGCTCGCCGGAAGAGCGGAGGGTGTAGGGTTGCTGGAAGATGGTGACTCGCACCAGCCGTTTGTCGGGGGAGGCAGCGTCCACGATTTTCCTTTCCGGGCCCTAAGCTTCGGTGAGCAAGTCCATCTGCTCCACCTGGGTGAGCAAGGTCTTGATGCGGGTGGCTGCCTGTTTCTGGCGCGAGCGGAGACGCTCGGCTTCGTCGCGCAGGCGCGCGACTTCCTCGCGGAGGGTGTCCAGCTCTGCTGAGGATTTGTCCCGCGCTTCGAGCGTTTCACGGAGTTGGGTTTCCAGCTCCAGGTTGTGCTCACGAAGGCGGGAGATTACGCCATTGACCCTTTCCAGGCGGGCTTCCAACCGTTCGAGGATATCGTCTTCTTCGTCACGGACAGGCTGCATGGCGGCTCTCCTGAAGTCAGTTTAGGCGATAGCGGCTTTGGCTTTCTCGACGAGCGACGAGAAGGCGGCAGGCTCATTGGCGGCCAGATCGGCCAGCATCTTGCGGTTCAGCCCGATGCCCGCCTTCTTTAAGCCGCCGATGAACTTGGAATAGCTCATGCCGTTGGTGTGGCAGCCGGCGTTGATGCGCAGGATGAACAGCCCACGGTATTCGCGCTTTTTGCGCTTGCGGCCTACATAGCCGTAGCGCAGAGCCTTTTCCACGGCCTCTTGAGCGGCCCGGTAGAGTTTGCTCTTGGTGAGGAAGAAGCCCTTGGCGAGCTTGAGGGTTTTCCGCCGGGCGTCCCGGCGATTAGTAGATCGTTTGACTCTGGGCACGTTTTCTCCTTTTCATCATGTCCGCCCGGCGGAATGCCGGCGGAGTTGCAGGCTCCTCACGGGGCCTGACGGGCGGCGGCTCGGGCACGTGCCACGCGCTCGGCTCGCACGCCCTGCGCCCTTAGTAGGGCAGCATCTCCGACAGTTTGGCCTGATCCGCCTTGTCGGCGACGACCGTCTGATGGAGTTTGCGCTTCTTCGAGCGGCTCTTGGAAGTCAGAATGTGGCGACCGAACGCATGTGCGCGGACGATCTTGCCCGTTCCGGTCTTCTTGAACCGCTTGGACGCGCCTTTGTGGGTTTTCAGCTTCAGCTTTGCCATTGGTATTGTCCTGATGAGCCGCGCACGCACCACGGAGTGGGGAGGGCAACGACTTTATCGAGTATAACATGCGGGCAGCGGGCGGCGCCGGAATGCTGGGGGCCGAGCCGGCGCGCCCGGTGGAAAGTAGTGGTTGCAGGCAGCGGGCCCGAACCCACGATTCCTGGGTTCGTTTTTTGGTGAATTGACCCCTGAACACTGGTGTAAGCGGCTTTCTGTCAGCGACTTAGCGGCGAAATCCGGCCTTGGGTTCGTTTTTGGGCCGTTTTTGTCTGGAAGTCATTTTGTTTCAACTGGTTAGGGTCGGATTCTTCGGCACTCGCGAGAAACGACCCACCTCTGCTCGCCAAAACTGACCCACTCA
>JBBQLF010000305.1:0-6242 GCA_038327695.1 Bryobacterales bacterium | reverse complement strand
CCTTGGCCATCCAGCCGGGCCGCTCCGGCTTCTATCTTGCCGGCCTCTCCGTGGAACGATCCCCGTATGCGGGTGTGTGGTTCAGCCAGGACGCCGGCAAGAGCTGGACCCAGGCCGAAGGCCTTGCCGGAATATCGGTGGAGGCGGTCTCCTATTGGGGCAAGGACCCCAGCCAGGCGGTGGCCGGCACGCGGGACGGCGTGTGGGCGAGCGGAGATTCGGGACGGAGTTGGCGCCGGATTTCGGCGCCTTGGAATCACGAACTGCGGGGCATCACGGCCGTGGCGATCGATCCGTCGAACTCGCAGATCATCTATGCCGGCACCACGCACCTGCCCTGGAAAACGGTGGACGGCGGCAAGACCTGGAATTCGATTCACAACGGAATGATCGACGATTCCGATGTGTTTTCCATCTCGATCGATCCGGACAAGCCGCAATTGCTGCTGGCCAGCGCCTGCAGCGGCATCTACCGCAGTGAAAGCGGCGGGGACGCGTGGACCAAGTTCCAAGGCATTCCTGTCACGCACCGGCGCACCCACGTGGTCCGGCGGCACCCCACCAAGCCGGCCGTGATCTATGCCGGCACGACTCTCGGCCTGCTGAAGTCCCTCAACGGCGGCGCATCATTCCGGCAGATGAATAATCTCCACATCCTCTCCATGGCGTTCGACCCCGCCCAACCGGAGCGGCTGTATCTGGCCACCGAGGGCGCGGGCTTGTGGAAGAGCGGCGACGGCGGCGAAACCGCCGTGCAGATCAATGATGGCTTTGCCAGCCGCAGGGCCATTGGCCTCACCAGCGCGGAGTCGGGCCTGTACCTCAATGTCATTCAGGACGGAGAGGCCGGTGGCGTGTTCCAAAGTGCGGACGGAGGCAGAGCGTGGAAGCTGGCGGCGGGCGCGGCCAAACTGCGAGACAACCACATCACCCACCTGACGGGTTGCCCGGGCGCGCCACCGGTGCTCTTTGCCGGCAACGAATCCAGGCTGCTGCGGTCCAACGACGCGGGCGCGAGTTGGAAAGAACTGGGCAACACGGGACCTCCGGGGGCGAGTCTTTACAGCGTGGCTTGCGTGCCGGCGGGCGCGTCCGGCAAGCCGGCGTTGTACGCAGGTACGGAAAAAGGCCTGTTCCGGAGTACGGATCTGGGCTCCACATGGCAGGCCGCGCGGTTGACCACGGCGGCCATCCGGCATAGCGTGCAGGCCATCTACACGTCCCCGGCAGCACCGCGGCGCATGGCGCTCCGCACCACGCAGGCCGTCTATGTCTCCGAGGACGCCGGCCTCACCTGGAGAGTCCTGAACATCCTGTTTCCCGTTGCCATGATCTACGATCTGGCTCTGGCCGAGACTGCGGCGGGTTCGTTTCTGCTGGCCACGGCGCAGGGGCTGTACATCTCGGTGGATGCCGGCAAGACGTGGCAACGGACCGAAGGCGGCCTGGCCCCGGGCACCGTCGGCACGCTGGCGGTCCGGCCGGGCCGCAATGGTGAGGTCTACGCGGCTCAGTTTGGCAAGGTATTCCGGTCAGTCAACGGCGGCCGCAATTGGACGGCCCTTCCGAGTGCGGAAATCGAGGAAGCCACCTTGCGGAAGCTCGCCTTCCACGCCGGCGCCCCCCGGCGGCTTTTGGCCCTGACTCCCGACATGGGAGTATTTTATCTGGACCTTTCCGCTGATGAGTAGCATAATGGATGAAGGCAGGTCTTACCCTGATGATGAAACACTTGACAGTTAACTCCCGCACTAGAATCTGGTCACGTACAGTGGTTGCTGCCGGCTTGGCACTGGCCCTATGCAGCGTGGCTAACGCCCAGACTCCAACTGCCCCGCAGGCGGCGGCCGAAGGGGACGAGCTGCCCGACAAGGTCGAGCTCGGCGCCTTTGGTGGTGGTAGCTTTTTCACGCGCATCAACAAGGGCCTGGGCACGTGGCACAGAACTGGCGGTGCCGCCGGACTCCGCGTCACCGAGAACATCTGGAAATACGTCGGCCTCGAACAGGCCTTCACCTACAGCGTGAACAACGTCAATTTCCTGAGCCCGGTGAGAGCGGGCGACCCCTCCTACAACTTTGGCAGCCGTATCTATCAGTTTTCGCTCAACCCTGTGGTCTACTGGACCGCCCGCGGTTCGAAGTTCCGCCCGTTTCTCACGGCCGGCCCCTCTCTGATGAACTTCAATCCCACGGACACCGCCTCGGCCGAAGCCCGTTCCTTGCTCAACTCGCGTTACGGCGCGCAGAACCTGGACGACAGCATCCTGCCCGCCCTGAACTATGGCGGCGGCGTTAAGTGGCACATGACTGATCGGCTCGGCATTCGCGTTGACATCCGAGGCCTGTGGTCGAAAAACCCGGCCTTCCGTCTGCCGGACTTCTCTGCCAACGGCGTGTTCGTCCCGCGAGGCAACCAGTTGCTCGGTGTGCAGACGACGGTCGGCTTGACCTATTACATGGGCAAGAAGTACGAACCGCCAGCCGTGGTGGAGGCGCCTCCGCCTCCGCAACCCCTGGCCGCACTGGCGCCGGGCGCATTGTCTGCCGGGTCCGGCACGCTGTGCCAGGGCCGGGCAATCACCATCCGTTCCGGTGGCGCCTCTGATCCCGCCGGCCGCGGCCTCACCTACAGGTGGAAGGTCGACGGCCAGCCGGCCGGTGGCAACAGCCCCGAACTCACTTTCACCCCGGACCGCGCCGGCAACTACATGGTTGAGCTGGAACTCGAATCCCCGAACACGGCCGGGATGCCGGTCCGCGCGGCCAAGTCCAACTCTCTGGCGCTGAATGTGCAGGCATACACTCCTCCATCTGTGACCGGGTCTATCACTCCGGATGCCCTCCAGTACGGTCAGACCGCATCCCTGAATTCTCAGGGTACCGGCTCGGCCTGCTCCACCATCTCCTTCTTGTGGACGGCCAGCGAAGGCACCATCACCAATGGCACCTCCGCCAACGCATCGTTTGACAGCAAGTCGGTCCGCTTCGAGCAGGGCGGCAAGATCCAGTCCAAGACTGTTACGGTCTCGGCTAAGGTCACCGACGATCGCGGCCAGACGGCGACGTTTAGCAAGACCATCAAGGTCGACTACACGCCGCAGGCGATCCGCTTCTCCGACTTGGTCTTCGGCAAGGGCGGCATCCGCGTGAACAACTGCGGCAAGCGCATTCTGCTGGAAGAGTTGGCGCCGAAGGCGGCTGATCCGGACTACGACATCGTTCTCATCGGACACATCGATCAGGACGAGGTCTCCAAGACGAAGAAGCCCAGCACCCTCGACATGCAGCGCGTGATGAACTCCGTTGCCGTCCTCACCGGCGGAACGGGCACCTGCGCCAAGGTCGACGCCTCCCGCGTGAAGGCGGACTGGACCGGCACTGAGCAGACGTCCGATATGCAACCCGGCCTCTGCGGCACCTCCACCCGGACGGCTGCCGACGAGCGTAGCTCCAGCAAGGTCTCCACCGCCGACCAGAACCGTCGCGTGGAAGTCTGGCTGGTCCCCAAGGGCACCAAGATGCCTGCGGCCTTCAAGGGCGCCAAAGATCTGTCTGCGAAGGATCTGAAGAAGCTCGGCTGCCCGAAATAAGCCTGACTCCTTAGGATCAGAGTGAGAAGGCCGGTCCCTGCGGGGGCCGGCCTTTTCGTTTGTGGGTATCCTGTACTTACCGTGTCCAGTTCTTACCTTCGCGCCCGCCTGCCCGCGCTGGCTGTGATGTCGCTCGTCATCGGCTACCAGGCCTGGCATTCCATCGACGCCCTGCATTTCTTCCTGCGCGGTGCGGAGATGCCGTTTCAATTGAGCGTCGTCACGCCGGAGATCAACTCGGTCCGAAAGGAAGGCAAGGACGCCGGGCTCAGCAAGGGCGACTTGATCCTCAGCATCAACGGCCAGACCATCGAGCGCCGCATGGATGTGGCAGCCCTGCTTCGAACTGCGATGGCAGGTGCCGAGTGGCGGGTGGGCTACCGGCGCGGCGAGCAGACCGCCGTGGCGGCCTTTCGCCTGGCCCGCTTCAACGGCGAGTGGAAGAGCTGGCTGGACTGGGCGCCGGCCTTCTCGACGGACTTTCTCAACCGCTGGTTTGGGATTGTCCTGGCCGCATTCGTGCTCTGGATGCGGCCCAGAGACCCCATGGCTTGGCTGCTGCTCGCCCTGCTGGTGAGCTTCGGCTTTCTAAGCACCAGCGTGGGCAACGTGGACGAAGGCTGGCCCTTGCCGTGGCGGGCGTTCGCCGCCTTCTACCGGACCGGCGTCTCCGCCAGTTGGCCGCTGTGGATGCTCCTGTTCGGACTCTACTTTCCAGACCCGCGCTCGGAAACCCGCCTCCTGGGTTGGACGCGATGGGCCTTCGGGATCCCCCAGGCGCTGGTCGCTTTGATGGGCGCCACCGCCAGCACGCTGGACAGCACGGCGGGTCTGTCCATTCGCCAAGCGTCGCAGTGGATGGAACGGCTCTCGCCCGCCGCTGTGGTGCTGAGTTGCGCCTGTATCTCGGTGCTGTTCGTCAACATCCCCTACAAGATGGCGAAGGAAAAGGCGCCCGACGGCAAACGCCGTCTCAGGTGGCTCCACTGGGGGATGACCCTCAGTCTGGGGCCGATCTTCATCTTCATCCTCTACGCTTGGCTTTTTCAGAAGGGACTCGATTCGCTGCCGGAATTGCTGGTCGTCGCGATGATCCTCCTGATGTTCCTGTTCCCCGCGACGCTGGCTTACGTGATCGTCGTCCAGAGGGCGATGGATGTCCGCGTGGCATTGCGGCAGGGGTTGCAGTACGCGCTGGCAAAACAGGCGATGGCGGTCGTTATGGCGCTGGCCGTACTTGGTATAGTCTGGTTGACGTTTCAGTCCGTCTCGCGCGAAGGCATGCGCACCGCCGGCCAGCTTCGCGCGATTGCCTTGTCCACCCTGGCCATCGTTCTGCTCCAGCGCGTCAGGGCGAAGGCCCGCACTTGGGTGGACCGCCTGTTCTTCCGCGAACAGGTAGAGACGGAGCGGCTGCTCGCCGAATTGGGCGAGGAGGTCCGCTTCATCCCCGACGCCACGGCGCTCAAGGAGCAAGTGTGCCGCCGCATCTCGGAAGCGCTGCACGTCCCACGGGTGGAGATCCTGACCAGCGCGGGCGGATCCGGCTTTGAACTCACCCTCCCCATGGCGGCGGGCCGCGAGCAACTCGGCGTGCTGGGCCTTGGTCCCAAGTTGAGCGAGGAGCCGTACTCTCGCGCCGATCGGCACCTCCTCCAGACCGTCGCCACCCAGGCCGCGCTAGCCTTGGAAAATGTCCGCCTGACCCAGGTGGTTGTGGAGGAAACGGCGCATCGCGAGCGCTTGCACCATGAAATGGAGATCGCCCGGGAAGTGCAGGAGCGCCTCCTGCCCCAGCGCCCGCCGGTCGTGCCCGGTCTCGCCTATGCGGGCCGTTGCCGCCCGGCACATTCCATCGGCGGCGATGCCTACGACTTCTTCCTCACCCGCGAAGGCCACCTGATGGCGAGCATCGCTGACATTTGCGGCAAAGGCGTACCGGCGGCGTTGCTCATGGCGGGTCTGCAAGCCTCCGTACGGGGCCTGTGCGCCGGCGGCGTATCGGACATGGGGGAGTTGATGAACCGGCTCAACGCTCTCCTCTGGGAGTCCACGCCGCGCAACCGCTTTGCCACGATGTGGTGCGGACAGTACGATCCCGCCACCGGAATCCTCCATCACGTGAGCGCTGGCCACGGCCAACCGGTTGTGCTCCGAGCCTCCGGCCAACTGGAGCGCCCTCAGTGCCGTGGCATGGCGCTAGGCTTGACGCGCGCCGCCCGCTACACGGCCGGCCACTTCCACCTCGGCCCGGGAGATCTGGTCGCGGTCTGCACCGATGGCGTCACTGAGGCCCGCAACCCGGCGGGAGAAGAATTTGGCGAGGATCGCTGGGCCGCCGTGGTAGCGGACGCGGCTGCATTTCCGCCGGAGCGGGTAGTCGCACACGTGCTGCAATCTGTGGACGAGTTCGCCGAGGGCGCCGAGCAGCACGATGACCTCACCATCATCGCCCTGCGGTCAGCCGATGCTGGGCGAATTGGCTAAGGACCCGTCACGAAATAACCATTCCAACCGCTCCGTCGAAAACGATGCTACTTGTCCGCCATGCGTGCCCGCCCCCTTCGCCGCTGGCGGCATTTTCAGTCCGGTGACCCGCAGGGCCATACTGGCTTGCTAACACGCGCGGCTCAGAACCCAATTCCGAGCC
>JBBQLF010000304.1:0-6255 GCA_038327695.1 Bryobacterales bacterium | reverse complement strand
GACTATCCGCAACCGGTGGTGGACGCTCTGAAGAAGTACGTGGAAGGCGGCGGCCGCGCCGTGTTCCTGAGCGACCCGCCGCTCAAGACCGGTAAGGAGACCGTGGCCGAGAACGCCGGGTTGAAGGCCGTATTGCAGGGTTGGGGCGTGACGCTGAATAACGACCTGATCCTCGACACCTCCGGCCTGGGCGGCATGTACGGCATGGGCCCGGAGGTCGCTCTGGCTTCCCGCTATGAGACGCACCCCATCGTGCGCGAGATGAAACGCACGGCCACGGCCTTCCCGCTGGTGCGCTCGCTGGAGCCGAAACCGACGGACAAGACGAGCGTGGAAAAACTCGTTTCCACTTCGAAGAACTCGCTCGCCGTGACGGACCTCAACGCCGCCGGCGGCGGCATCCAGATGCCGAAGGGCGAACCGCAGTCCTACGCCGTCGTGGCGGCGGGCACCTACCGCTCCGACGTCAAGAAGGACGATAAGAACGTGGAAGGCCGCTTTGTCGTGGCCGGCTCCTCGGACTGGATCGCCAACTATGCCCTCGGCTTCGGCGGCAACAAGGACCTGTTCCTGAACATGGCGAACTGGCTGACCAACGATGAGGAGTTGATCTCCATCCGGCCCAAGGATCCAGAGGACCGGCGCATTCAATTGACCAAGTCCGAGATGCTGATGGTGCGCACCGTGAGCCAGTTCGTCATTCCGCTGGGCGTGCTTGCCCTCGGCCTGATGGTGTGGTGGCGCAGGAGATAACGCAACCGTGAAACCGAAAGCTCTGCTGCTGGCGACCGTGTTGTTTGCCCTGCTGGGCGGCCTCATCTGGTGGTCCAACCGCGACATCAAAGAGAAGGAATCCAAGCCGCCGGCAGACGCGCCGCCCAAGGCGCTGGCCTTGTCCGAAGGCGACATCGTGAAGGTGGAACTCCGCCGCACGGCCGGCGAATCCATGCGGCTGGAGCGCGCCTCGCCCGGTCAATGGAAACTGGCCGAGCCGGTCTTCCCGGTGGACCGGGACGCCATGACCGCGTTGCTCACCGGGCTCACCTCGGTGAGCACGGAAAGGGTGGTGGAGGAGAAGCCGTCCGATCTGGCCGCGTTCGGACTCGCCCAGCCCGGCACGCGGATTGTCGTCACGCTGAAGGACGGCAAGTCCCGGACCATCACGCTGGGCGACGGGGCGCCGGTAGGCGGCGGCAGCTACCTGATGGTGGATGGCGACGCGCGCGTGTTCCTGGTCAGTTCGGTGACCCGCACCGGCCTCGACAAGTTCCCGGTGGACCTGCGCGACAAGCGCCTGCTCACGTTTGAAACCGATAAGCTGGCCCGCGTGGAGTGGACCGCCCAGGGCCTGACCACGGAGCTCGCCCGGACGGGCGGCGGCGATTGGGCCATCGTCAAGCCGAAGCCGATGCGCGCCGACGGCTGGCAGGTGGAGGAGTTGCTGCGGAAGGTGCTGGAATCGAAGCTGGATCCGCTGCTGACCTCCGATCAGATGGCGGAGCTGGCCAAGCAGTTTGCCGGCGCCCCGCCGCTGGCCAGCGTGGCGCTGACCGATGCCGCCGGCACCCAGCGGCTCGATGTCCGCAAGAACAAAGAGGGCAAATACTACGCCAAGTCCTCGGTGGTGGACGGCTTCCACCTGTTGCTGGACGAGACGGGCAAAGCGTTCGACAAGCCCGCCGGGGAGCTGCGGAACAAGAAGGTCTTCGACTTCGGATTCAGTGATCCGGGCAAGGTGGAATACCGTGACGGCGCGCGCCAGATAGCGTTGAGCAAGGCGGGCGACAGGTGGCTGGCCGGCGTCAAGCCGATGGACCCGGTGGGCGTGCAGTCACTCATTGACCGGCTGCGCGAACTGTCGGCCGTGAAGTTTGCCGACGCGGGCTTCACCACGGCCACCATCGAGATTACGGTGACCTCCAAAGAAGGTAAGCTGACGGAGAAGATTGGCCTGGCTAAAGTGGGCGATCACTACATCGCCCGCCGCGAGGGCGAGCCCGCTCTCTATGAGCTGGCAGGAAAAACTGTGGATGAGTTAATCGCCGCCGCCGGCAGTATCAAAGAGCAGCCTGTGGCCGCGCCGGCCAAGAAGTAGCCGCGATGAACGCGATCCTCACGGACCTGTATCAGCTCACCATGGCCGCCGGCTACTGGCAGTCGGGCAAGGCCGGCGAGGTGGCCACCTTTGAACTGTTCGTGCGCCGCCTGCCGCCGAACCGGAATTTCCTGGTCGCCGCCGGACTGGCGCAGGCCGTCGAGTACCTGCTCAACCTGCGCTTCGCCGCCGGCGAGATCGACTATCTCCGGGGCCTGCCGCAGTTCCGGAACGCGGGCGGCGACTACTTCGAGATGCTGGCCGGCTTCCGCTTCACCGGCGACCTGTTCGCCGTGCAGGAGGGCACGCCCATCTTTGCCGGCGAGCCGATTCTGACCGTGCGCGCGCCGCTGCTGGAAGCCCAGATTCCGGAGACGTATCTGCTGGCGATGGTCGGCTTTCAAACGCTGATCGCCAGCAAGGCGGCACGCCTGGTAGAAAGCGCCGCCGGGCGGGCCGTGGTGGAGTTTGGCACGCGCCGGGCCCATGGACCCGAGGCCGGCGTGCTGGCGGGCAGGGCGGCCTTTGTGGGCGGCTGCGCGGGCACCTCCAACACGCTCGCGGGCATGAGGTATGGCATCCCGGTCTTTGGGACGGCCGCGCATTCCTGGGTGCAGAGCTTTCCGACCGAGGCTGAGGCGTTCGCCCGGCTGCAAAATCTGATGGGCCCGGCCACCACCTATCTGATCGACACCTACGACACGCTGGAAGGGGCGCGGCAGGCCTGCGCGGTGGGCAAGCCGTTCTGGGGGGTCCGGCTGGACTCCGGCGATCTGGCGGTGCTGGCTCGCCAAGTGCGCGCCATTCTCGACGACGCCGGCTGCGGCGATGCCCGGATCATGGCCACCGGGGACTTGAACGAGCGGAAGATCGCGGAGTTGCTGGCGGCGGGCGTGCCCGTCGATGCGTTTGGGGTGGGCACGGAACTGGCCACGTCGGCCGACGCTCCGAGCCACGGGGCGGTCTACAAGCTGGTGGAGATCGGCGAGGGCGAAGGCAAGCGGCCCACGTCCAAGGCGTCGGGCGACAAGGCCACGCTGCCCGGCCCGAAGCAGATCTTCCGCTATGCGGACCACGACGTGTTGGGCCTGGCGAGCGAGAGCCACATGGGCTGTGAGGCTTTGTTGCGGCCCGTGGTGCTGCACGGCGAGCCGATCGGGCCGCAGCCGTCGATCGTCGAGATCCGCGAGTATGCGCGGCGCTCCGTGGCCGCGCTGCCGGATGAGGTGCGCGGGCTGGACGCGGTGGCCGAACCGCGCCGGATCCAACACAGCGCCCGGCTCATCGAACTCAGGGAAGCGGTCCTGCGGAGCCGCGCATGAAGACGTTGTTCCTCGACGTGGACACCCAGTTGGATTTCCTCCTGCCGGCCGGCGCGCTGTATGTGCCTGGCGCGGAGACCATCGTGCCGGCCGTGGCGCAGCTCAATCGCTGGGCGGCGAGCCATGGCCTGGCGCTGATCTCCACTGCGGACTGCCATGCCGAAGGCGATCCGGAGTTCCGCCTCTGGCCGCCGCATTGCGTGGCTGGCACGCTGGGCCAGCGGAAACCGTTGGCGACAATGGTTGGTCAGCCTGTTTTAAACAAGATCACGCTCGATTGTTTTGAAAGCCCGCGGATGAAACCGCTGCTCGACGCCTCCGGCGCGGAGCGCTGCGTCGTCTACGGAGTGGTGACGGAGATCTGCGTGCGGTTTGCCGCCTTCGGCCTGCTGAAGACTGGCAGGCGGGTGGAGATCGTCACCGACGCGGTGAAGGAGCTGGACGCCCAGGCGGCGGCGCGGATGTGGGACGAGTTCACCGCCGCTGGCGGCGGGCTCACCACGGTGGCGGCGGTGTGCCGCTGAGGAAGTGCCGGCCGATCCGGCGCTGAAGGCTGCCGACGCCAGCTCCGGAGGGTGGTGAACCGTTTTGGGGAGAGACAACGCTCGCTGACGCTCGCGGCTCTGCCAGTAGCTGAATCCGATGGGAGCGATTTCGCTTGAACACCGTTTTGGGGAGAGACAACGCTCGCTGACGCTGGCGGCTCTGCCAGTAGCTGAATCCGATGGGAGCGATTTCGCGCGCTTGAACACCGCAAGGACGGGACGAAGAAGACAACGCCCTGAGCGCGGCCGGGCGCCGCGGGTTGTCCTAAGACGGCAGCGGAACGTCCTTGGCATCGCGCCACAGGCGTTCGAGTTGGTAGTACTCGCGCTTCTCGTCCGTGAAGACGTGAATGACGAGATCTCCGAAATCGCCGAGTACCCACTCGCCGTTGTCGTAGCCTTCCACGTTGATGGCCTTTTCCCCGGCCTGCTGCCTGATCTGGAGGACGATTTCGTCCCAGATAGCGCGAGTCTGCCGGGAACTGGAGCCCGTACAAATCACAAAGTGGTCGGCAAAGGTGGTGACCTCGCGAAGGTCCAGGATGCGGACATCGGTTGCTTTTTTCGAATCGGCTGCCCGCGCCGCGATCTGCCACGTCGGGGAAGCCGTGACTACGGATGGTGTGGCCCCGTTGATTTGTTGTTTCCGCAAGAGTTCGAGTAGAACTTCTCCTTAACCGCATCGTACTACAATAAAGACAGTGCGCAAGCTATTTGTTTGTTGCGTGTGGATAACAAGTCTGTATCTGCAGGGCCAGAGCCTCTACTCCCGGCAGCAGCCGCTGGACCGCGTCCTGCAGAACCCGCTCGACATTGACGACGAAGCCATCCTGAAACGGACGCTGTACGGACTGCTGAGCCCGGACGAACTCAGTCTGGAGCAATCGGAGCGCATGATGGAAGCGGCGCGGCGGCGCGTGGCGCGCGTGGAAGAACGCATGAAGGAGATCCAGCCGTTGATTGAGGCGGGCGTGCTGGCGCGCAATGAGATCAACGCCTTTCAAGAGGAACTGGCCTACCGCAAGCGGACTCTGGAACTGGCCGAGTCGCGCCAGCGCTTCCTGAAGGAACTGTCCGAGATGGCGCGCGCCGAGACGGTGGCTGAGCCGCAGGACTCCAGCGGGGGCGTCAAGCCGGCGCAGGAGCGCTTCGACGGCAAGGGCCAGCTCAGCCAGTCCGCGCTGAAGCAGATTGTGCTGGCCTACGAGCGGCAGTTTGCCCAGCCGATTCCGATTAGCGCCAACGGCGAGACGGCGTTCCACCGCGCGCTGGGCTACAACCACTCGGGCCGAGTGGACATCGCGCTTTCGCCGGATCAGCCCCACCGGCGAGCTCTCGCTGACCGGCGTCGATCCGCTCAAGCTCAAGCGCTAACGCATGCCTTTGAAGATCGCGAACAACAGGCCGAACGAGATCACGCCGACCACGACCATGTAGATCGCGATCGCGCCGGTGTTGTCCTTGCCGGTCTTGCCGTTGAACCGTGCGTTGCACGCCGGGCAACTCACGTGGTTGATGATCTTCGAGCCGATCAACCCACCCCACCACGTGAAGCCGACGGGATTGGGCATGACGTCGGTACGGCACTGGGGGCATTGCATGCCCGCCATCTTAACCGAACAGGCGAGCCAGCTCGGCAGGCGAATCGACGATGTGGCTCGCAGCGAGGAGCACCTCGCGGTCGCAGAGACCCCAGGTCACCGCGACGCTCCGCATGCCCGCCGCGGTGGCGGTCGCGACGTCGATCTCGGAGTCGCCGACGAGGACGCAGTCGGCGGATGGGAAGCCGAGCTGGTCCGCGATCGCGAGGAGCGCCGTGGGATCCGGCTTCTTGGGCGTCCCCGGTTGCTCGCCGAGCACCGGAGCGAACGGCCACGCGGCGAGGAGCGCGTCTGCGATCGTGACCACGAGATCGTGGGGCTTGTTGGACAGGATCGCGAGACGGCGGTCTCTACCGATGTGATCGAGTGTCTCCGCGAGTCCCGCGAATACCGTGGTGCGGCCGTGCGGCGACGAGCGGTAGTGCGTGCGGAAGCGTCCGAGCACGTCGTCGAACGCGGCGCGATCGGCTGGCGGCAAGTCGTCGACCATATCGGATGTCGCGGTCGAGCCGGCGCGAGAGATCACGGCACGGGCGACGAGCTGTGCGGCGCCGCTGCCGACCCAGGTGCGAACCTCCGCGTGGCTGTAGGTCGCGAGATTGGTGTCGGCGAGCGCGGCGTTGAGATGGCCGGCGATGTCGGGAAGTGAGTCGACGAGCGTGCCGTCGAGATCGAAGATGACGGCGCGAATC
>JBBQLF010000303.1:0-6258 GCA_038327695.1 Bryobacterales bacterium | reverse complement strand
ATTCCAACCGCTCCGTCGAAAACGAGGCATCTTGTGCGCCATGCGTGCACGCCCCGTTCGCCGCTGGCGGCATCTTCATGGGTTCCGGTGGCCCGCTGGGCCATGCTGGCCTGTTGACGTAGGTGGCTCAGAACCCGATTCCGAGCCGCGCGCGTTCGCAAGCGTTTGGCCTGGTGATGCCGTGACGAGTCCGTACTGCCGGGTCGTGAAATACCGGGCGCGGGCCCTCACCACCGCTCCGTCGAAAGACGATGCCTCTTGTCCGCCATGCGTGCCCGCCCCCTTCGCCGCTGGCGGCATCTTCATGGGTTCCGGTGGCCCGCTGGGCCATACCGGCCTGTCGACGGAGCGGTTGGCATGGTGATGCCGTGACGAGTTCCTACTGCCGGGTCGTGAAGTAGCCGGCGCGGGCCCTCACTACCGCTTTGGGGAAGCGCCGCTGCGCGTCGGCGCTCAACTGCACTTCCAGGCGGCGAAAGGTCCCCGCCGGCGATTGCGCGGCCTTCAAGCCCAGCGTGTAGCGCAGGCGGATTCGCTCCACCAGTTCGCCAAACCGGGCGCCCGCCTTGTCCGTGCGCAGCACCTCTCCGCCGGTCTCCTCCGCCAACCGGAAGACGTTGGCCGGCGTGAAATCCGGATTCCGGTCCGGCGACGACGTCTGGATTTCCGGCGGCTTCACGGCAGCCGGTAGAATCGCGTTGACCACGGCGTCCACCCCGGCCAACGCCTCCAGTACCTTTTCATCCGGAGTCTGATAGTGCATGCCGCCATTGTCGGTGAGCAGCAGCAGCGCGCGCCGGCCGGCCCATGCGGGCTGCTGGCGCAGATACTCCGCTACCGCCAGCAACGCCTCGTTGATCGACGTGCCCGCGCCCATCTCGCGCTCCATCGGCGCTTCCAGCAACGCCCGCACCGCCAAGTCCTTCTCTTCGGTCAATTCCACCAAAATCTTCGAACGTCCGGCGAACACGCCCACGGCCACCTGATCGCCGCTCTTCAGCGTGCCCAACGCCTTGCGGCCCACGGCGGCCATTTCGCGCAGCACACGCCCCATGCTGCCGGAAACATCCAGCAGCAGCACCAACTGCACCGGCTCCGTCTCCTGCCCAAAGTACTCGATGGGCCGCACCGCGCCTTCGTCCCGCAGGATGAAATCGCCCGCCGTCAGGCCGGTAACCGGACGGCCCTTCTCCATCACCTGGACGTCTACCCGCACCAGCGCCGTGCCCGAGCGGAATGTGGGCGTCTCTTGCGCCAGGCCAGCCGCCGCGGCGAACATGAATATCAGCAGCGGTCTCATGATTAACATTATCGTAGGCACGGCCGGCCACATCGATCACGGCAAGACGACGCTCGTCCGGGCGCTGACCGGCATCGACACGGACCGGCTGGAAGAAGAGAAGCGCCGCGGCATCTCCATCGACCTCGGTTTCGCCCACCTCACCCATGGCGGCGTGCGCTTCGGCTTCGTCGACGTGCCCGGCCACGAGCGATTCATCAAGAACATGCTGGCCGGCGCGGGCGGCATTGATCTGGTGATGCTGGTCATCGGCGCCGACGAATCCATCAAGCCGCAGACGCGGGAGCATTTCGAGATCTGCCGCCTGCTCGGTGTGCGCCACGGCCTGATCGCCGTGACCAAGGCCGACACGGTGGACCCGGAGTTGGTCGAACTGGTCAAGCTGGAGGCGGCCGATTTCGTCGCCGGCTCGTTTCTTGAGGGCGCACCCATCATTGCCGTCAGCGGCGTTACGGGCCTGGGGTTGCCGGCGTTGCGGGACGCCCTGGCGCAGTTGGCCACGCGAGTGGAAGGCCGCGCCGCCAGCGGTCCGAGCCGTCTTCCCATTGACCGCTCGTTTACGCTCCACGGCTTTGGAACGGTGGTGACAGGGACGCTGGTCGCGGGCGAACTGAAGCCTGAGGACGAAGTGGAACTCCACCCCACCGGCCGGCGCCTGCGGGTTCGCGGCGTGCAGGTCCATGGCGGTCTGGTGCCGCGCGCCGTCGCTGGGCAGCGCACTGCCGTCAACCTGGCTGCCATTGAAGCTGTGGAGATCACGCGCGGCATGACGCTCACGCCGCCGGGCCTGTTCACGCCCACGCGCGTAATCGACTGCTCCTTTAACCTCCTCGCTTCCGCCATCCCGCTGAAGCACCGCGCGCCCGTCCACTTTCACTCCGGCACCGCTGAGGTGGAGGCCCAGGTCCGCATGCTGCGCGGCACGGAACCGCTACAGCCAGGCGCGCGAGGGTATCTGCGGGTCTACTTGAAGGAGCCGCTCCTGCTGCTGCCCGGCGATCATTTCATCGCGCGCATGTTCTCGCCCGTGGTCACCATTGGCGGCGGCGTGGTGCTCGACAACGCACCCAATCTCCGCCTGAGAAAGCCGGCCGTGCTGGAGCGGTTGCCTCAACTGGAAGACGCACCGCTCGCCCGGCGGCTGGCGCTTTTCGCCGCGGAGGACGAGACCGGCGCCAGCATGGCGATGCTGACTGCCCGCACCGGCCACGCTCCCGGCGCCATCCTGGCGGCCGCACCCGGCGCCGGTTTGGTCCTCCTGAAGGACCGTTTGGTGCCGCGAGCGTCCATTGAGGCGGCCACGCGGCAACTCCGGGAGACTCTCGCCGCCTTCCATAGACAGAACCCTCTACTGCCCGGCATGCCGCGCGCCTCCGCCACGCTGCCACCCTCGCTGCTGGAAGCCGCGCTCGCCGCCGGCAAAGACCTTGTCGCCGAAGGGGAGAGCCTGCGCCTGGCTTCTCACCGGCTGCAACTCAAAGCCGAAGAGGACGAAGCGACTGCC
Organism: Bryobacterales bacterium; assembly: GCA_038327695.1. GTDB lineage: Bacteria > Acidobacteriota > Terriglobia > Bryobacterales > Bryobacteraceae > Paludibaculum. The sequence continues at coordinate 3,454 of JBBQLF010000303.1, read as the reverse complement.
AGAATGGAAGGCTTGTTCCGGGACGGCGGTCTGGCCGTTCCGGCGCTGAACGAGGTGCTGGCGAAGTCCGGGCTGGACGCCAACCGTTCCCGCAACCTGCTTCAACTTCTTCTGCGCGATGGCCGCCTGGTGCGCGTCTCGCCGGAACTGATCTTCCATCGCGATGCCATCGGGCGCCTCCGCGAACTGCTGTCCGCGCACAGAGGCGAACGGTTTGCCGTACCGGACTTTAAGGAATGGACTGGCATATCCAGAAAATATGCGATTCCCCTGCTCGAATTCCTGGATCGGGAGCGCGTGACCCGCAGAGAAGACGAGCGCCGCCTTGTTTTGTGATGTATCATTTCGCTCATGCAGGTCTGGGGCAATACCGATTCCGGGCGCGTCCGAGTGAACAACGAAGACGCCTGGCTGGCCGAAGAGTCCCTCCACGTGGCGGCGGTCGCTGACGGCATGGGTGGGGCCGCCTGCGGCGAAGTCGCCGCGGCATTGACACTCCAGGCGCTACGCGAAGCGCTGGTTTCCACCGAGTCCGATCTGCGCGCCGCCGCCCACCGCGCCAATGAGCTGGTCCGCGAGCAGGCGCGGCAGCGCAACCTCTGTTCCGGTATGGGCTCGACGCTCGTCGCCGCCTCCTGGAACGGCGCTCACGTCGATATCGTCAACGTCGGCGACTCCCGCGCTTACCTGTTCCGCGAAGGCCGGCTCACTCAACTGACCTACGATCAGACCGTCGGCAACGAACTGCGCCACGCCATGGGTTGGAGCGAGGAGGAGTTTGAGAAGTTCCCCCACCGCCACGTGCTCACGGCCGCCATTGGCGCGGCGTCCGAAGTTCTTGTCCGTTCCACGCAGATTGACATGGAGGCCGGCGACCTGCTTCTGCTCTGCACGGACGGCCTGTATAATCCCATCGGCGATGCGGGGATTGCGGAGGTGCTGAACCGTGCGCCGGCCAATGCCGATTCCATCCAAGCGCTGATTGAGGCCGCCAATGCCGCGGGCGGGCCCGATAACATTACCGTGGTCCTGATGCAGTATTCAGGCAGTGCAGTCTGATATTGTATTGACCGTGAACTCCGCATTTGCTTTACTCTTCCTTCTTGCCGCCCCGGAGCAATCTCTGTTCGACGGTAAGACCCTGGCTGGCTGGCATGTCTCGGGCAAGCCCGAAGACCGCGGCAAAACATTTTGGAGCGTTCGCGATGGCGCCATCACCTGTGACTCGCTGGGCCGCAAGGATCACAACTATGTCTGGCTGGTCTCCGATCAGGAGTTCGAAGACTTCGAACTGACGCTCCAGGTGAAGGGATTCGCCCAATCGCCAGGAAACTCCGGCGTGCAGTTCCGCTCGCGCTATGACGAGGCGCTCGGCTGGCTCCACGGGCCACAGGCCGACATCCACCCGCCCGCGCCGTTCCGCTCCGGGCTCATCTATGACGAGACGCGCGAGACGCGCCGCTGGATTTTCCCGTCGCTGCCGGACTGGAAGATCACGCCGGAACAGGGTCCGAAGAACTGGAAATGGAATAGTGACGGCTGGACCGATATCGTGATTCGGGCGCGCGGCCTGCGCGTCACCACCATCGTGAACGGTGTCACTATCACAGACCAGGATTTCACGGGGATTCTCGATGACGCCGCCCACCGCAGCCACAATGTCGGGCGGCGCGGCCATCTCGCTTTGCAGTTGCACGACCGGGACGAGCTACTGATCCAGTACCGCAATCTGCGCATCCGTCCGTTGAACTAAGGATCCGTGATGAAATAACCATTCCAACCCCTTGCTAACGCGCGCGGCTCAGAACCCGATTCCGAGCACCGCGCGTTAGCAAGCGGTCGTGCCGATCTGGCATGGTTGTTCTGTGACGAGTCCTGAGCTAAGCTGTATCCAATGCAGAGAGGCTGGCTGGTGGCCCTGTTGCTATCGCTGGGCGTAGCAAAAGGGGTCGAAAAGAGCGATTTTTTGCGCGATATTGCGCCGATTCTGGCACGTTCCTGCCACAATTGTCACGGTCCGAAGATGCAGATGGGCGGATTGCGCCTGGACGCCAAGGCCGCCGCTCTGAAGACGATTCACCCCGGCGATGCGGAATCGAGCGAGTTGTACCGCCGCGTCACCGGCGCCGGCAAGGGTGCGCGGATGCCGCTGGGCGGCAAGGCGCTGAGTGCGGAGGAAGTGGCACTGATCCGAAACTGGATCGGCGAGGGTGCGGTGTGGCCGGACGGTGTGGGCGCGGCAGATAAGCCGCATTGGGCGTATGTTGCGCCAAAGCGGCCGGCGTTGGCTGCGCTAAAAGCGGCGAATCCGATCGATGCCTTTGTTCGGGAACGGCTGGCCAAGGAGGGTCTGCGGCCGTCGGCCCCCGCGGAGAAAGCGACGCTGCTGCGGCGGTTGAGCCTGGATCTGATTGGCCTGCCACCGGCGGTGGCGGAGGTGGACGCGTTTCTGGCCGACACGAGCGCCCAGGCCTATTCCCGCCAGGTGGAGCGCTTGCTGGCCTCGCCACACTATGGCGAAAAGTGGGGGCGCTGGTGGCTGGACGCCGCGCGTTACGCCGATTCTGACGGCTACGAAAAAGACAAGCAACGGCAGGTGTGGTTCTATCGCGATTGGGTGATCCAGAGCCTGAATCACGATCTGCCGTATGACCGGTTCCTCATCGAACAGATCGCCGGCGACCTGCTGCCCAATGCGACGCAGGATCAGCGTGTGGCCACTGGCTTCCTGCGCAATTCGATGATCAATGAGGAAGGCGGCATCGATCCCGAACAGTTCCGCATGGAAGCGATGTTTGACCGCATGGACGCGCTGGGCAAGGCCGTGCTGGGCGTCACCATTCAGTGCGCGCAGTGCCACACGCACAAGTACGATCCCATCAAGCACGAGGACTACTACCGCCTATTCGCCTTCATCAACAACACGTACGAATCCAGCGTGGCCGTCTACACGGCGGCTGAGCAGGCGAAGCGCGCACAGATCGTCAGCCAGACGGCGGCGATCGAGAACGACATGCGAAAGCGCATGCCGGACTGGGCCGGGCAGATGGCGCGTTGGGCGGACAGCGTGCGCGAGGAGAAGACCCGGTGGACCGTAATCCGCCCGGAGGTGGATGACATCTCCACGGGCGGCCAGCGCTATCTGCCGTTGGAGGATGGCTCGCTGCTGGCGGCGGGCTATGCGCCCACCAAGCACACTGTGAAGCTGGCTCTGAAGCCGAGTCCCGCGCGCATCACGGCGTTCCGGTTGGAGTTGTTGAATCATGCCGACTTGCCGATGGGCGGCCCGGGGCGCTTCCTCGACGGTACCGGCGCGCTGACCGAGTTCGAAGTGCAGCTGACGACCGAGAAGCCGGTGAAGATCAAGATGGCCAGCGCCACGGCGGACGTGCGGCTGCCTGAGAAGGAACTGGCCGCGATCTTCTTCGACAAGAGCAAGAATCGCCGCGTCACC
>JBBQLF010000302.1:0-6260 GCA_038327695.1 Bryobacterales bacterium | reverse complement strand
ATCGCCATGCCTGCCCGCCCCTTGGCCCCAGGCGGCATCTTCATTACTGCCGGTGACCCGCAGGACCATACTGGCTTACTGGCACGAGCGGCCCGGAATCGGGTTCCGAGCCGCGCGCCGTCGAAATCGCCATGCCTGCCCGCCCCTTGGCCCCAGGCGGCATCTTCATTACTGCCGGTGACCCGCACGACCATACTGGTTTACTGGCACGCGCGGCCCGGAATCGGGTTCCGAGCCCCGCGCCGTCGAAATCGATGCTTCCTGTCCGCCATGCCTGCCCGCCCCCTTGGCCCCAGGCGGCATCTTCGTTACTTCCGGTGACCCGCACGACCATACTGGCTTGCCGGCACGCGCGGCTCATAACCCGACTCCGAGCCGCGCGCGTTAGCAAGCGCTTGGGACGGCTATTTCATAACGGGTCCCGAGCCGCGCCGCGCCTGCCCCTCCGGCGTCCAATCCCGGTACAAACGCCGCAGGACCTCGGTCTTGGCGGGATCATCGGCCACCGCGCGCGTGGTGAACATCATGATGCCGTCCGCACCGCCCGACACGCCCTGCCGCATCACCGCCTCGAACTCGGCAGCCGGAATCGAACCCGGCTCCCCATGGGCCTGGACGATCGGCCAGACCTTGGCACGCCCGGTGCGGGCCGGCAGCCAGCGCACATACTCGCCCACCCACTCCGGCCGCCGGCCCATCCGGCCGTGGTACACCATCGGGGAGAACACGTCGAACACCCGGCTCAGCCCCTGAAGGTCCAAACCCAGAATCCGCACTCGCGCGCCCGAGTACTCCTCGTCGGTCCACGGGCAGTGATAGAGCCCAAACAACGCGGCGCTCCGCCGCTTCTTGACAACACCGCGCAACTCCGCCGCCCACTCCGCCAGCACCCCCACGCGCCACCGCCGCCACTGCTTCTCATGCTTCGCCAGAATGTAGCGGGCAGCCGCGGCAGCCTCCAGCGCCGGCAACCGGACACCGGACGCTTTCTGAAACGCCCGCAGGCAGGACGCATTGAAACACGTTTCGGGCAGGATCGGCTCCGGCTCCTCAAACTGCGCGTGCCAGTGGAAGTAGTCCAGCCACACCCCCGCCACATCGTACCGTTCGAGCAACGTCTCCAACTCCTTCACACGGTGCTGCCGGAATGCCGGGTCCGTCGGGCAGACGCCCATGAACCACGAGGCCGCCGCCGCCCGTTCGCCCTTCTCGTTCACCGGCCACGCCTCGGGATGCTTCTCGACATAGCCTTTCCCGTTCAACGTGGCAAACTCCGCGTAAACCTTGGCGCCCTCGGCCGCCGCCCGGTCCATCAGCGCCTGCGTGATGGAGCCGCCGTGGACGAAAACCGCGTTGATGCCCAGTTCGTCCAGGCGTGCGCCGGTGGCCCACAGCGGTTTCGGATCGGAATAGACCCCGCGAGTCGCCACCCGTTGGCCGGATGCCGTCGCCAGCAACAACAACGTGCAGACAATGCTCCGCATCACGCTCTACACCGAACCTAGGCCGGCGAGCTTGTTCAAGCCGTCCACATAGGCTTTCGCACTGGCCTCGATCACATCGGTGGAGGCGCCCCGCCCCGTCACCATGCGGCCCTCCGCCTCCAGCCGCACTGTCACTTCGCCCATCGCCTCCGTGCCGCTCGTGACGGCGCGAAGGTCGTACTTCACCAGCTTCACCGGCCGCTGCGCCGCCGTCGAAATCGCCCTGTACGCCGCATCCACCGGGCCATCGCCCGTGGCCGCGCTCTCCCTCATCTCGCCCCGGACGCTCAGCCGCACCGTCGCCGTCGGAATCGCTAACGTCCCGCTGTAGAAGTGCAGATACTCCAGCTTGAACACGTCGTCGGATTCGTGAATCTCATCGTGCAGGATCGCCACCAGGTCCTCGTCGAAGACCTCCTGCTTCTTGTCCGCCACCACCAGGAACCTCTGGTAAGTCTGATCCAACTCTTCCTGCGACAGCGTGTAGCCGAGCTTCTCCAGCCGGTCTCGCAACCCATGCCGCCCGGTGCGCGCCGTCAGCACCACGGAGCTCTGCTCAAAACCCACATCCTCCGGCCGCATGATCTCATACGTCGTGCGATCCTTCAGAAACCCGTCCACATGAATGCCGGAGCTGTGCGCAAATGCGTTGCGCCCCACAATCGCCTTGTTGCCCGGCACCATCATGCCGAGCATGTCCGATACCAGCCGGCTGGTCCGGCTGAACTCCCGGGTGTGGACGCCGGTCTCCAGCCCAAAGTAATCCGCCCGCGTGCGGATGGCCATGACGACCTCTTCCAGCGCCGCGTTGCCGGCCCGCTCGCCGATCCCGTTGATGGTGCCCTCCACCTGCCGCGCCCCGTTCATCACCCCGGCCAGCGCGTTCGCCACCGCCAGGCCCAGGTCGTTGTGGCAATGCACGCTGATGACAGCCTTGTCGATGTTCGACACGTTCTGGCGAATCCCGCGGATCAGCGCCCCGTACTGTTCCGGCATCGCATAGCCCGTCGTATCCGGGATATTGACCACCGTCGCGCCCGCCTCAATGGCGGCGTGCAGCATCTCAAACAGATAGGCCGGCTCGGCACGCCCCGCGTCCTCGGCATAGAACTCAACGTCGTCCACAAACGACCGGGCCAGCCGCACCGCGTCGGCCGCCATGGCGATCATCCGCGCCTTCTTCTCCTCCACGGTCTTGCCGTACTTGTCATCGCCGAACTTGCCGCGGATGTGAATCCCGGAGACGCCGATCCCGGTGTGGATCCGCCCGCGCTTGGCCTTGGCCAGCGCCCGTCCACAAGCCTCGATATCGCTGGCCACTGCGCGCGACAAAGCACACACCACCAGAGAGTCCATCTCCTGCGCAATCGCCTCCACCGCCGCGAAGTCCTCGGGTGACGAATTCGGATAACCCGCCTCAATCACATCCACGCCCAGCCGCGCCAATTGCCTGGCTATCGTCAGCTTCTCGCGCCGCCCCAACCGCGTCCCCGCGGCCTGCTCGCCATCCCGCAGCGTCGTATCGAAGATTGCAACTCTGTCGCCCATGAATCCTCCGTCTCCACTAGCGTATGCTGTTTGCGTACGAGAGTTCCAGACACCGGACTCACTCACCCTTCGAGGCACTCATGAAGCTCCAACGCTACGCCGGCAATCCCATCCTCTCGCCCCATCCCGATCACCCATGGGAAGACCTCGCCGTCTTCAATCCAGCCGCCTGGTACGACGAAGAGCGTGGCCAGGTCCTGCTCCTCTATCGCGCCGCCGAATCGCACCCCGAATACAAGTGCTGCTTCGGCCTCGCCACTTCCACCAACGGCTACGATTTCCAGCGCGTCAGTGATCAGCCCTGCCTCAGCCCCAACACCGAAGGCTTCGACGGCGCCACCATCCAGGATCCGCGCATCACCAAAATGGGCGATTGGTTCTACGTCACCTACGCCGCCCGCCACTACCCCTTCGGCCAGTTCTGGATTCCCGGCGGCCGCGACGCCTACAACACGCCGCCCTGCGGCGAAGACTTCCCCCATTACCTCAAGACCAACGCCACGCTCACGGGCCTCGCCATGACCAGGGATTTCAAGACCTGGATCCGCGCCGGCTGGCTCACCAACCCCATGCTCGATGACCGGGACGTCATCCTCTTCCCCGAAAAGGTCCACGGCCAATACGTCATGATGCACCGTCCGCTGGAGTGGATCGGCCCCGAATACGGCACCGAGCACGCCGCCGCCTGGATCTCCTTCGCCACCGATCTGATGGGCTTCCGCACCAGCCGCCTGCTCATCCGCAACAAGTATGAATGGGAGACCGCCAAGCTGGGCATCAACATCCCGCCTATCAAAACTCCGCACGGCTGGCTCACCCTCTATCACGCTCTGGGCCACGACAAGTTCTACCGCATCGGCGCGCTTCTGCTCGATCTCGACGATCCCGCCAAGGTCCTCCACCGCACCCCAGACTGGATCCTGCAGCCCGAGGAGGACTACGAGATCGAAGGCTTCTACCGCGGCGTCTGCTTCCCCTGCGGCGCCGTGGTCATTGACGGCACGCTCTTCGTCTACTACGGCGGCGGCGACAAATACTGTGCCGTGGCCACCTGCAACCTCAACGCACTCGTCGACCACCTCCTCGCCTGCCCCGGCTAATCATGCATCCCATCGATCTGTCCATCATCGCCGTCTATCTGCTGCTCATGGCCGCCGTCGGCTGGTGGTCGGCTATCAAGGCCTCCAAGAACGCCGAATCTTACTTCCTTGCCGGCAAGAGCCTCCCGTGGTGGATCATCGGCGTCGCCCACGGCTCCAGCGGAGTTGATATCACCGGCACCATGTGGTTCGTCATGATGCTCTATATCTACGGCGTCAAGGCCACCTGGCTGCTCTGGGTCTGGCCGCTGTTCAGCGTCATCTTCCGCATGATGTATCTCGGCACCTGGGTGCGCCGCTCAAACGTCCTCACCGGTGCCGAATGGATGCGCACCCGCTTCGGCCACAGCCGCGGCGCGGAGCTCGCCTACATCAGTGTGGTGGTCTACGCCATGGTCCACGTCGTCGGCTTTCTCAGCTACGCCTTCCGCGGCATCGGTGAGTTCACCAAACCCTTCTTCCCCTGGGATGTGCGCGACGAATACTACGCCACCGGCATGTTGCTGATCACCGGCATCTACTGCGTCGTCGGCGGCATGTACAGCGTGGTGATGAACGATCTCATCCAGTTCGTGCTCAAAGTCGTCGCCGCCGTCGCCATCGTCGTCATTGCCATCCAGCTCATCACGCCTGCCCAGATCATGGCCAACGTGCCCGCCGGCTGGGACGATCTCTTCTTCGGCTCCCGCCTCACGCTCGATTGGAGCAACCTGATGCCGCAACTCAACAGCCGCATCTACAACCCCATCGGCGAGGGCGGAGACGGCTACTCGCTCTTCGCCTTCTTCACCAGCATGCTCTTCCTGAAAGGCGTGCTCGTCAGCATGGCCGGCCCCACGCCGAACTACGCCATCCAGCACATTCTCTCCACCAGGAGCCCGCGCGAAGCGGCGCTCGAAAACATGGTCATGGCGTTCGTCTCGCTCGCCCCGCGCTTCCTCCTCATCGCCGGCATCACTGTTCTCGGCATCGCCTTCTACAGCAAGGATCTGGCCGCCATGGGCGCCAAGGTCAACTTCGAAAAGATCCTGCCTGGAGTGCTGCGGGATCACGTGCCCGTGGGCTTCAAGGGCGTCCTCATCGCTGCGCTGCTGGCATCGTTCATGAGCACCTTCGTCTCCACCGTGAACTCCGGCGCAGCCTATATGACCAACGACATCTACAAGCGCTACATCAATCCCGATGCGCCCGCCAAACGCATGGTCGCCCTCGGCTGGGCCACCTCCGCCGGCGTCGTCGTGCTTGGCATCCTGTTCGGCCTTGTCACCAAGTCCGTGCACGGCGTCACCGAATGGATCGTCTCCGCCCTCGTCCCCGCCTTCGTCGCACCCAACGTCCTCAAGTGGCACTGGTGGCGCTTCAACGGCTACGGCTTCTTCGCCGGCATGGCGGCCGGCACCGCCGCGGCCATCCTCAAACTCGCCCTCAACATCCACCCCGTCTTCGCATTCCTGCTGATTCTCGCCATCAGCTTCGCGGCCTCCATCATCGCCTGCCTGCTCACCAAACCGGAGAGCGACGACGTGCTGATGTCCTTCTACCGCCACGTCCGCCCCTGGGGCGTCTGGGGTCCCATCTACCGTAAGTGCCTGGCGGCCGATTCAACCTTCCAGCCCAACCGCGAGTTTAAGCGCGATATGTTCAACATCGCCGTCGGTTTGGTGTGGCAGACCAGCCTGGTCACCGCGCCCATCTATCTCGCTATCCAGCATTGGCACGAAATGTGGGTTTCGGTCGCAGTTTGCGCGGTCACCTCGATGATCCTGAAGTTCACCTGGTACGACAAACTCGGCCCCGGCGAGATGTATCTGGTAAAACCCGGCGGTTGAGCGCCTACCCGCGCGAGGCGGGCGCTGGTAAGCAGGACGAAGACCGGGCTTCGCCGTAAAACCCGGCGATTGAGCGCCTACCCGCGCGAGGCGGGCGCTGGTAGGCAGGACGAAGACCGGGCTTCGCCGTAAAACCCGGCGGTTGAGCGCCTACCCGCTCGAGGGCTGCTCCAGGTACTTCTTCAGGCACGCATCGCTGCAAAAATGATGCGTTTTGCCCCCCGAAGTGAGCGTTTTGGCGACATTTTCGCTCACAAACGTGCCACAAATGGGGTCTTTGCGCAGCGTTCCGCCCGCCG
>JBBQLF010000301.1:0-6268 GCA_038327695.1 Bryobacterales bacterium | reverse complement strand
GCCTCCTCGCGACGCTCCCCCACCCCCCAAGCCTCCCCCGCCCCCACCGCTCACCCGTCCCCCGCCGCCCGACGAAGCGCCACCACCACCAAAGCCACCACCACCCCCACCGCTCACCCGGCCACCGCCGCCAGACGAAGCGCCGCCACCGCTGTAGCCCCCGCCGCCCCCGAAACCACCCCTGGGCGATTCATAGCTGCGTGGCGCAGAGGGCACGGTCCGCGGTGCGGAACTCGTCTCGCTGCCGAAGCTCCCGCCCGTTCTGTATCCACTACGGGAGACTCCGGAATCGTAACTCCGCGCCGGCTCCGAACTCACACTGCCTGATCCGCGCCAGGACCCCGCGTCCGAACTCCCGGCGGCCACAGCGCCACCGCCGCCCGTCGACCACGCACCGCGGCTCATCGATTGCGCGAAATCGTTCCCTCGGCCTCCGCTGCGCGACGGCTCACTCCTCGGCGCCTCCCCTCTGCCGCCCCCGCCGCCGGTGCTCGGCGCGTTCCGCTCCATTCGCGGAGCTTCCATCCTGGGTGCTTCACTCCTGCCCCCGCCGCCGGTGCTCGGCGCGCTCCGCTCCGCCCGGTTGCTTTCGCCCCGCGAGCTGTCGCCGGTGGTCGAACTCCGCTGGGAGTCCGGCGACGCCTGGCGGGCCGGCTCGCTATTGCGAGGTTGCTCGGCGCTGCGCGTGGTTCTGGAGGGATCTCCGAAGCCACGCCAGCCCGTTCGTCCGGCATCTTCCGCCGCCGGCGCGTTGGGCCGTCCGGAGTCGGTGCCGGCGCGGTTCGCCACACCCGGATCCCCGAATCGCCGCCACTCACCGCTGCTGTTACTGGTCGCTGGCTCTCCGCTGGCTCCGCTGCGGGGTCTGGCGCTCTCGCCCACCCGCCGCCAGTTGCCGTTCGATGACGGCTCGTCGGCCGATCTGGGCACGTTCGCTTGTCTGCTGGAATTCAATGCTTCCGCACCCCGCGGACCCTCACCCGTCGCGCCGCCCACGCCCCGCGACGCCACGCGCTCCATGGATCGCCTCTGCTCATCGAACGGAACCCGGTCCGTTCTCGGGACTTCCCTTCTCGTGTAGAACCGTTCCGGCGACGCGTTCGCCGCCCGGCTGGAGACATTGGACACCACCGCCTCCCGGTCGCTCATGCGCAGGTGCTCGCGGCCAGGCGCCATGGGCACCATGCCGCGGGCCGTATTGGCTCGCCCAAAATCCTCATTGCTAACCCGCAGCGTCCGGCCAAACTCGCCGCGCCGGAAGTCGCTGCCATTGATGACCGTCACGCCGTTGTTGACCCGCGAATTCCGGTAGATGTTGGTGATGTTGACGTTGTTCACGATGGTCGTGTTGTGCTGTCCGCCCCGGTAGCCGTTGTACCACCCGTTCCCCCACCAGCGGTGCATGGGTTCAAACGGCGCCAGCGGCACCCAACCCACCGCGCCCCAGCCGAATCCGATGCCGGCGTTGAAACCGCCCCAGCTGTCCCAGCCCACCCAGCCCACCAGTGCCGGGCTCCATGAGTGGTGGCCACCAATCCTGGCACCCGGATACCAGTTCCAGCGTCCACCGCTGTTGAACCAACGGCCGTAGTGATACGGCGCCCAGCCCCACGGGTCGTAGCTGACCCAGGTCCAACCGTAGTAGTCCGCCCACGTCCAGCGCCCGTGACGATAGGGAGTCCAATCCGCCGCCACGTAGGGCTGCCACGAATAGCCGTAGGGCGCAGTGTAGACCCAATCACCGTGACCGGCAAGGTCCTCGGCGCCGTAGATGTCGCGGCTGACGTAGTCGTACACCTGTTCGCCACGCCGCAAGTCCTTGTCCCGCCTCTCATTGAACTCGTCCCACGCGTCGCGCCCCAGGGCCGCTGCGAGCTGATACTCCGTCTCGCTGGCGCCCACCAGCCGCACCCGCATCGTCCGCCCATTGCGGAGTCTCTCGCTGCCGCCCGGCGTCAGAACTTCGGCTTCCCCGCTCCGCACCGTGATGTCGGCGGTGCCATCCGGATAGACGCTGACCCGGTAGTTGCCGAACGCCATGGGACGCACGGCCGCGCCTGGAATGGAGATCTCCACCTGCGCGTCGCCTCCCTTGAGGGCTGCGAACGTCACAGTCCCACGCGCAATCTGCATTTGATACATCCGGCGATCCAGCTGTGTCAGGCGCACTTCGCTATCCTGAGCCAGCCTGATCCGGTGGTAGTAGTCGAATTGGACTTCGGCCCGGGCGCCCGGGCCGGTCAGGATCCGGTCGTCGGCCAGCAGCGGCCCATTGACGGCGGCGGCCACCAGGTCGCCCGAGTCGCCGCGCTTGATCGACACATCGCCACCCAGCAAACTCAATCGCGCCACGCCGCGGCCCGCATCGTCATCCGGGTCCGCGCCTTGCGCCCAGCTCACGCCTCCCAGCAGAAGTCCGGGGAGAACCAGATTCAAGATCGCGCGTTTCATAGTGGAGGCTCCTTGGCCTCACCCTCCCAGTTGCACGACGAGTGCCAAAATCCAACTCGCTGATTCCGTTATAATTACCGAGGACCACCAACGCTGCTGAGATGGCTGAAATCCACCACCTCGATCCAGATCCACCACCGCCGCCGGTTCCCGTGCGCGACCTCCGCCGCTGGTCCGCCGCCCTGTTGCTCATCGCCGTCATCGGCGGCTTCTACTGGAAACTCATTCTTACGCCGCAGTTCACCTGGCTGGCGGGCTCCGACACGGCCAACCAAGTCCTGCCGTGGTTTCAGTTCCAAGCCTCCGAATGGCACAGCGGGCGCATTCCCCTCTGGGACCCCAATCACTGGTTCGGCCAGCCTCTGATCGGCCAGGCCCAACCCGGCGTCGCCTATCCTCTGAACTGGATCCTCTTCTCCCTGCCGTTGCGCGATGGCTGGATCAAGCAGGCCCACCTGCACGGCTACTTCGTCATCATCCATCTGCTGGCCGCCTGGTTTGCCTACAAGCTCGCCCGCGACCTCGGCTGCCGCCGCTTGGCCGCGGTCTTCGGCGCCTCCATCTTCTCGCTCGCCGGCTGGCTAGGCACCAACGAGTGGCCCCAGATGATCAACGGCGCCGTCTGGGCGCCGCTCGTCTTCCTGTACCTGTTCCGCGCCACCCGCGGCCGCGCCCCCATTCGTTCTTCCATCCTGGCGGGTTTCTTCCTGGGGATGGCGTGGCTCAGCGGCCACCACCAGATTCCGATCTTCGTCTCCCTGGCCTGCGCCGGCGTCTGGCTCTGGTCTCTGCACGAACGCCGGGAACCGCGCCTACTGGCCGCTTTCCTGGTCTTCTGGGTCATGGCTGGTTGCACGGGCGCCGTACAGATCCTCCCCGCTCAAGAGTACGGCCAACTCGCCCATCGCTGGGTCGGCGCGGCCGACAGCATCACTTGGGACCAGAAAGTCCCATACGACGTCCACAAAACCTTCAATTTGAAGCCCCACAACCTCCTGGGCATCCTGATTCCAGGCTTCTTCTACGGCACCGATCCATTCCTGGGCCCGGTTGCTTTTTCTATGGCCCTGCTCGCCGTCGCCCTGGCCTGGCGCCGCCGGGAGACCCGCCTGCTGACTGCCGTCGCTCTTGGGGGCCTGCTTTTTTCGCTCGGCCCGCACAACGTGTTTCACGGTTTGATCTACGCCTTGATTCCCAATGTGGACAAGGCGCGCAGCGGTTCCATGGCGGTCTTCATTTTCGGCTTCGGTGCCTCCATGCTCGCCGCCATCGGGCTGCACCACCTGCTGGAACGGGCCGAATCCGTCTGGCTTCGCCGCCTGGCTCTCGGCGCCGTCAGCTTCGCTGTGTTTATCTACGCCGTCCGCTTCGCCCTCGTGCTGGCGAAGGACTTCCCGGGCAGCATTGAGGACCGCAGCCTGGTCATTGCACTGACTGCTCTCCTGCTGGCGGCCGTCCTCAGCAGCAAGCTCGCGCCCCGCACAGTGGCCTTCTGCCTTCTGGGCCTGTTCCTGGTGGAAGTATCGAACTCCAACGGATTCTTCATGCCCTCGATGGAAGAAAAGGAGCGCACTGCCCTGCTCCGCTCCAACAGCCAGCACGGCGACATCGCGGCGTTTCTCCGCCGCCAGCCGGGCATGAACCGCTTTGAAGTGGATGACAAGGTCCTGGCCTACAATTTCGGGGATTGGTATGGGCTCCCACAGGCCGAAGGCTACCTCGCCTCCATCACCAGCAACCTCGTGCTCCAGCCCACTTACTCGCACGCCGCCAAGCGCCTGCTTGGCGTGGCCTACCGCATCAGCAACTCACCCAACGAGTTCTACAATGAGGACGTCTTCACCAGCCAGTCCGGCCTGAAAGTCTTCCGCCACGCCGACGTCCTGCCGCGCGCCTTCGCGGTCCATCAGGCTATTCAAATGCCGGAACGCTACCTGGTGGCCGCCAACATGCGCGACATCGAAAAGCGCACTATTTTGCTGGAAAAGCCGCCTGTCCTGACCGCTTGCGATAGCGCCGACAACATTGTCGTCCAGCGCTACACGCCGGGCCAAGTGAAGCTGGCCGCGTCGATGACCTGCAAGGGCATGGTCATCCTGGCAGACACCTGGTTCCCGGGATGGGAGGCGACGGTGGACGGCAAGCCGGTACACATCTATGAAGCCTATGCCATGGTTCGTGGAGTGGTCGTTGATGCCGGAGTGCACAGCGTCGAGTTCTCCTACCGGCCCCGGTCCGTCCTGTTCGGCGCCATCCTGACCCTGCTGGCCGCCCTCGCCGCCGCGCTGGCCGCCGCCTGGCCGAAGCTCCTACCAGCCAGAGTCCGCTAGCCGCCGCGCGATCTCATCCCGCACCCGCCGGAAGTCCTCCAGCGTATGGGGATCCTCCAGACTCCAGTGCGCCCGCTGAGCTGCGCCCGGCAGCACCGGACAAGACTCCCTGGCCGAGTCGCAAACCGTCAACACCCATGCAAACTCAAGCCCGGCCAACTCCTCCACGCCCTTGGACCGGTGACCACTCAGGTCGATCCCCACCTCGGCCATCGCCTGCACGGCCTCTGGCCGCACGGAGCTGGGTCTCGTCCCTGCGCTGTGGATCTCGTACCTGCCGCCCAGCCGCTGGCGGAACCATCCCTCCGCCATCTGGCTGCGCGCCGAATTGCCCGTGCAAAGGATGAGAAACCGCGGTTTCACGGCTTAACGGCCCGGATGAAGGCGCTCATGAACTTCCCGTCCACCAGAGGCGCAATGGCATCCACAGCCACGCCCTCCGCCGCCAGAAACTCCCGCGCATCGGCCATACGGTAGACCCGCGTCGGCTCCACGTCCACCGCCGTGAAGCCCGCCCGCCCCAGCTTCGCTTTGTAGTCGTTCTCTTCCAGCGCCCCGGCGATGCAGCCCACCCACAGTTCCACATTGCGCCGCAATTCGGCAGGCACTTCGCCGCGCACCACCACATCGGACACGGCGAACCGGCCGCCCGGCTTCAGCACCCGGAAGGCCTCTGCCAACACGCGGTCCTTGTCGGCCGAGAGGTTGATCACGCAGTTGGAGATGATCACATCCACCGAATTGTCCGGCAGAGGGATCTGCTCAATCTCGCCGCGCAGAAACTCCACGTTGCCGATGCCCGCCTTGCGCTGGTTGTCGCGTGCCAGCGCCAGCATCTCATCGGTCATGTCCAAGCCGTACGCCTTGCCGCTGGGGCCCACGCGCCGCGCCGAGAGCAACACGTCGATGCCGCCACCGGAGCCGAGGTCCAGCACCGTTTCGCCCGCCTTCAACTCCGCCAGGGCGGTTGGATTCCCGCAGCCCAGCGAGGCCAGCACGGCCGCCTCCGGCAGTTCGCTCTTTTGCAGTGAGTCGTATAGATTGGATGTGATCGGGTCCGCCGAATTGCAGCAGGACGAAATCGACGCCGTTGCCCCGCAACAGGCGCTGCCGCGGCCTTCCACTACGCGCAACGCCGCCTGGCCGTACTTCTCCTTGACTGTCTCTTGAATACTCATCAGTTCATCTCCTTAGCAATCGCATTAACAATCGCAGCCGGCGATCTTCTCCGGCGCGACGGCGCGGTTTCGGGTGCAGCACTCGGCGTAGAGAAACGCCAGCAACTCCTGCAAAACGTCATTGTTCGCCCGATACCAGAGAAACGTTCCTTCGCGCCGCACCCGGACTAAGTCCTCCGCCTTCAGTTTCTCCAGGTGGTGAGACAAGGTGGAGGCCGGAATGGCCAGCTCCGCCTGAATCTCGCCCACCGTCAAGCCGTCAGGATGCGCCGTCAGCAGCAGCCGCACGATCCGCAACCGCGGCTCAGC
>JBBQLF010000300.1:0-6288 GCA_038327695.1 Bryobacterales bacterium | reverse complement strand
CCCCGTCGGCCGGGCCGCTCGCTCCCCCATCGACGCCAACCCGGCCTCTCATGCCGCCTCCACCACGCAAACAATCCCACAAGTTGTTGAAAAGACGCCCCCCCTCGCCGCCCCACCATCGCCAGATCTACCGGCCAAATTCGGGTCCACCCCCATCGCCGCGCCTCTAAAGGTCTGCACAAACCGCCCCACCAACACCATCGAAGACAGCTTCCACCGCCCCGATTGCCGGGCCGATCGCGCCCCAATCGACTCCAACCCGGCCACTCATGCTGCCTCCACCACGCAAACAATCCCACAAGTTGTTGAAGACACACCACCAGCACCAGCCTCAAATCCGCTGGTTCGGGCCGCCGCTGCCGGCGCCGCCCCGGACGCCCCCACCTCCACCACCCAGCCCGCTCACATCAGGCTCCCGCCCGTTCGTCCCGCCCACAGCCTTCCGGCTCATCACCCAATTCCGCCTCTCCGCGGCCTGCCACCGCCATTCGGCTTGGCTGCCCGGCAACCCTCGCCGGACCTCTCCAACCGGAGATCTCCACTGGACTCACAGCCACGCAGCGATGAGGCGATATGATGGACTTGAACCCTGCGGTGCGCGGGAACGCTTTCGCCTTCCGTAATGCCAGCTTGGCCACACAACATGAGCAACAACCTACCAGGATCCCGCGTCCCGTCGGCCCGCGCTGTGCGTAACGTATTGGCTGGTGTCCTCGCGGCCGCGATTCTCGTTTCTGCTCCTCTGCCGGGCCAGACTCCAGCCCGTCCGGCGGGGCGGGCTACGGTCCTCGTCGTCTACGACGGAATCGCTGGAACGGCCGGCCGCGGCTACCTGCACGCACTCAACCTGGATAACCTGCTGAGCCACTTCCAACTCAAGGCTCAGCTCATGCCGCTGGCATCCTACACGACTGGCCAGCTCGCCACCTACCAGGCTGGGTTCTATATCGGTGCGGAACGGCGCACCCAGGTGCCGCCGGCATTGCTCAACGATATCCGCGCCAGCCGCCGCCCGTTCACCTGGATGGGGGCGCACGCCGGGCAACTGCTGGATACCGAAGAAATCCGCCGTCAATTCGGGATTGAGTTTCAATCCACGCTCAATGAGCCGGGCTTGAGCGTGGAGTATAAGGGCGCGAACCTGCTTGATTCAGAGCGCGAATTTGACCTTGTCGCACCGCACGGGCCGGCTCCCGCCCACCAGTTGGCGCAGTTGCGGCGCGGCGGCTCCAAAACGGCGCCCTATGTTCTGACCAAGGACAAATTCTGGTATTTCGCCGACTCTCCCTTTTCCTATATGGAGGACGGGGGCCGCTACCTGGTTGTGTGCGACTTATTGCATGACATTGTCGGCATCGAACATCCGCACTCGGCGCGCGCCCTGGTCCGCATCGAAGATGTCAGCGCTCAATCCGATCCGGAGGAGCTCACGCGGATCGCAGACCTGCTTGCCGCGCGGCACGCCCCTTTTCAGATAGCCTTGATTCCGGTCTTCCGGGATCCCACGCAGTCGCTCGAACTGCGGCTCACCGAAAACTCAGGGCTGGTCGCCGCCCTACAGCAGATGATCTCCAAGGGCGGTACGCCCATCATGCATGGCGGAACGCACCAGTGGCGCGGCGTCAGCGCGGACGATTTTGAATTCTGGGATGAGATGAGCGACAAGCCGATACCCGGCGATTCCGCGCAGAACGTCGCGCGCATCCTTCGATTCGGCCTGTCGGAATGCTTTCGCACCGGCATCTTCCCGGTGGCCTTTGAAACGCCGCACTACGGAGCGTCGGAGGTGGACTACCGCGCATTCCGCCAGATCTTCAGCGCGTCCTACGACCGCCCGATGTGCCTGCAGCGTGGTGACACAGGGCAGTCGTTCCCCTATCCCGTGGTGGACCGGTATGGGCGATTTGTCATTCCAGAAAACCTGGGCTACATCCCTCTCAGCAATGTCGATCCGGAGGTCGTGCTCGTCCACGCTCGCCGCATGCGTGTGGTCCGCGACGGGATCGCCTCCTTCTACTTCCATCCATTTATCGATCCGGCGGTGCTGGAGAAGATCGTCGACGGGATACGCGGCCTCGGCTACCAGTTCGTCTCTGTGCGCGAGTTCGCCCCCACCGTGAATTGCGAGGGCAGCTTCGCCGTGCTCACGGCCTCGGGCTCCACGCGGGTCTCGCCCGCCGATGAGTACTGGCGAATCCGGCAGTACGACCGTGTGGGACGGTTGATCAAGACCGAGGTCTCCGCCTGGCGCCTGCGGAAACCACTGGACCTGCCGGTTATCGTGCCGCCGCAAGGATGGAGCGCGGTGGATTGCCTTCGAGAACTCCCCCCCGACGTGGAACCCACCAAAGCCTGGACCAGCACGGGAACCGAGTACTGGACCCGCTTCAAGGAGTGGGCGTTCTCTTCGGAAAAGCCGGAGACCTTCATTGGCAGCAGGCAGGCGTGGGTCGTTTCGGCCGCGCACCCGGCGCCAGTGGACGTCTTCAATGAGCGCAGCTACCAGTCGGCATTGACTGTGGCCGGTTACCGCGTGAGCCGCGTGTCCGTGGCGGAGCTGACCCAGGCTCCGCCAGACCGCCAGACCGTCGTGGCCGTGCCAAGCGCTGCCGCCAGCCAACTCAGCGCTGCCCAGCGCTCCGCCTTGCTGCGCTACGTCGCCTCGGGCGGCGCTGCCATTTTTGAAGGCCATCAACCGTGGCTCAGCGCCATCGGATTGCGATTCGCCGCCAAGGATGTGGCGGTCACCTCGGTGGTCGACCCAATCTACAGTCTGCCCATCACCTGGCGGTCACGAACTGTGGTCAGGCAACTCTCCGGCCCGGACGCCGCGCGCGTGCTCCTGTCCGAACCCGGCTCCGGGTCGCCCTTGGCCCTGTCGGGCCGCCATGGCGCAGGCCGCTTTGTCTACCTGGCGGCCGCGCTGGATCCCTTCACGCCCAGCGCCGGCAGCCGCTATCCGAGCCTGCCGCAGTACATTCTGGAAACCTTCGGGGCGGCTACGCCTTTGCGATCCCGCCGCATGGAAGCCTATTTCGATCCCAGCTTCCGCCCCGGCGCGGACCTCAACCGCCTGGCCGCCAATTGGCGCAAGTCCGGCATCAGCACCGTTTACGCCGCCGCTTGGATTTTCACCCGCGAGTTCAGCTTCCCGTATGAGGAATTCGTCCGCGCCTGCCATCGCAACGGGGTCTCCGTCTACGCCTGGTTTATGTTCCCGGCCGTTACCTCCCGCATGTGGGACGAGCATCCCGAGTGGCGCGAGAAGACCGCCGCCCTCACCGACGCCCACATCGGCTGGCGCTCCGCCATGAACCTCCAGAATCCGGAGTGCTACCGGGCAGCCATGGCCTGGATGCACACCATCCTGCACAGCTATGACTGGGACGGCATCAACATCACGGAGCTGAATTTCGACGGCGACACCGCACAACCTTTCCAGCCCGGCAACTTCGCCCCGATGAACAAAGAGGTCCGCGAGACGTTTCGAGCGGCCAGCGGCTTCGATCCCCTGCAGATCTTCCAGCCCGGCTCGCGCTATCACCACTCCACCAATCGCCCGGCGCTGGACAAGTTCCTGCGGTTCCGCGAGGATATCGTCGTCGATTGGCACCGCCGGATCCTTTCTGAGATCGAGCCGTTGCGGCGGGAGCGCGGTTGGGAGGTGATCGTCACCGCTCTCGACAGTCTGCACAGCGAGACCGTGCGGCCCGCCCTGGGCATCGACACTCGGCGCATCATCGGCCTCATGAGCGAGTATCCCTTCACGCTGCAGGTCGAGGATCCCGCCAGCTTCTGGGCCGCCTCGCCGGATCGCTATTACCGCTTCGCCGAAACCTACAAGCCGCTGGTCGCCGATCACAAACGCCTCATGTTCGACATTAACGTAGTACCGGACCGCAGCTTGCGGGGCACGTCGCTGGCTCTGCCCACCGCTACAGGCACCGAGCTCGCCTTGACGCTCATTGCGGCCGCCTCGGTTTCCGGCCGGGTGGCCGTTTACTCGGAACACACGGTGCCTGCCCAGGATTGGGCCATGCTGCGTACCGCGTTGGCCGCGCCGGCCCGGTTGGAGGTCACCGGCAAAGAACAATGGAGCCTCGACAGTCCATCGCCCGTTCTGTTTTCAGTGGGACGCAGGCTGCCGCTTCTGGTGGACGGCCGCCCCTGGCCCGTGCTCTCCGTTGACGACTCCTGGCTGCCGCCAGGCCGTCACACCATCGGTGTTGAACGCGGTTGGCGCACGTGGCTGCTGCCCAGCAGTTCGCCCGTCCACCTGGTCGCCTCCACGGCGGGCATCTCCAAGGCGCGCGCCCTGGCGGAGGGCATTGAACTCGGCTACTCCAGCCCCGGCCGCGCCGTCCTGATGTTTGACAAGCACCCGATGGAAGTCTATGTGGATGGCGCACAGATTCAGGTCGAGCCTCAGATTGCCGGCGCCGGCTGGTCGGTGGTCTTCCCGGCCGGCTTCCACGCTGTCCGCGTGGTCACCGATACCGCCGCCAGCGTGGCCGTGAACGCCTGGGGCTGGTTCACTTGCTGGATTATCGGCGGGGCCGGCGTTCTGCTGATCCTGTTTATGCTCGGCGCGTATGCGCACATGAAAGTGCGGCGGTTCGTCCGCCAGCGAGGGTAGTAGAAGTGCGCACGCATATCCTGGTTGACATCTTCTTCCTGCTCTCCGTCACCATCATCTGGTTCATGGTGGGCTACCAACTTCTCCTGTTCCTGTTCGGGCACTGGTACTATCGCCGCACCCGGGAGGGCAAGGAGGCCCCGCCGCCCCTGGCCGATGAGGACGCGCCCGGCGTCTCCATTCTGATCCCGTGCCGCAACGAGGAGCGGGTGATTGCCCACACCATTGATGCCTTGCTCGCCCTGGACTATCCCACCAGCCAGATCGAAATCGTGGTCATCAACGATGGGAGCACGGACCGCACCGCCGAAGTCGCCGGCGAGTTCGCCTCCGTCGCCCGTGTGCAAGTGGTGAACGTGCCGCCCGGGAAGGCAGCGCGCGGCAAGTCCTGCGCGCTGAACTACGGCATCCAGTTCGCCCAGCATTCCATCATCGCCATCTACGACGCCGACAACGTCCCGGAGCCGGGCGCCCTGCGGCCCCTGGTATCGCAGTTGCTCTCCAACCCCAAGCTGGCCGCCACGCTCGGCATGTACCGGGCCTGGAACCGCAAGCGAGCCCTGATCACGCGCTTCATCAATATTGAAGGCATCGCCTTTCAGTGGATTCTGCAGGCGGGCCGCTGGGCGTTTATGCACGTCGCCACTCTGCCTGGCACCAATTACGTGATCCGCCGCGAAGTGTTAAACCAGTTGGGCGGCTGGGATGAAGAGGCTCTGACCGAGGATTCCGAACTCAGCATCCGCATCTATCAGGCCGGCTATCAGATCCAGTTCGTGCCCAGTTCGATGACCTGGGAACAGGAGCCGGAACGCTTCCGTCACTGGTTCAGGCAGCGCCGCCGTTGGGTCCGCGGTTCCAACTACGTCTTCCGTAAGTTCGCCTTGTCGTTGCTGAAGACCCGCCCCAAACGGATCGGCTTCGAACTGCTCTACGGGCTTTCGCTGTACTACATCTTCTTCCTGGCCGTCGTGATCTCGGACGTGCTTCTCATCCTGCTGGGCACCGGCCTGGTCCATTTGAGCATCTCCGGCCCATACAGCGTCATCTGGATCGTGGCGTTCACCACGTTTGTGCTGCAGTTGGTGATTGCGCTGGCTTGTGAGCCAGGCGAAGATTCCCCCACCAACATCCTGCTCGCCTGTCTGATGTACTTCACCTATGCGCAGATGTGGATTCCGCTGGTGGCCGCCGGCTTCTACGACGATTTCGTCATCGGCCGGGAGCGCAAGTGGGACAAGACCAAGCGCTACGAAATGCCCACGCCCCGGTAGGCTCCGCTGGGCCTGCCCGCCGGTACGGCGATGCCGAACCGGACCACGCCGGCAAAAGCGGCCAGCGCGGCCAGGGAAACGGCCGCGCCCGGCAGTGGCCAGCGCCAGCAGGCCAGCGCGGCCAGGGAGTTCCGTATGGCCCTGCGGGCCGCCAAATCCGATAAAGACGCGCCCGTAACCGAGCCACGCCCATGAGGGAGTCCCCCATGGCCCTGTGGGCCGCCAAATCCGATGAAAACGCGCCCGTAACCGAGCCGCGACCGTGAGGGAGCGCAAGCGCGTCTTCAACGGACAGGGCCACGCCCGGTAGTGGCCAGCGCGGCCAGGGAGACGGCTGCGCCCGGTAGTGGCCAGCGCCAGCAGGCCAGCGCGGCCAGG
>JBBQLF010000299.1:0-6289 GCA_038327695.1 Bryobacterales bacterium | reverse complement strand
CTAGTCGCGTTTGCCCTTCTCCATGAGCACTTTTCAAATCGATTTCTCGTCCGTCAACAAGAAACGCATCGTCGGTATCGATCTCGGCACCACCAACTCCCTCATCGCATTCATGGACCTCACCGGGCCCGAAGTCATCTCCGGCGCCGATGGATCCCCGTTGCTGCCCAGCATCGTCAGTCTCAACGACGATGGCTCATTTACCACCGGTTCGGCGGCCCGCCGTCTGCTGATCGACCGGCCGGACCGCACTGTCTACTCCGTCAAGCGATTGATGGGCCGCGGCATCGACGACGTCCGCGATGAGGTCCGCCTCTTCCCGTTCCAGATCGCGGCGGGCAGTGAACAGGTCATCCGGCTCCAGCTCGGTGACCGCCAGTTGACCCCGCCCGAGATCTCCGCCCAGGTTCTGCGCGAACTCAAGCGCCGCGCCGAGGAGTTTCTTGGCGAAGAGATTACCCAAGCCGTCATCACGGTGCCCGCTTACTTCAACGATGCCCAGCGCCAGGCCACCAAGGACGCCGGCCGCATCGCCGGCCTGGACGTGCTGCGCCTGGTCAACGAGCCCACCGCTGCTTCCCTGGCCTATGGCCTGGACAAGCGCAAGGACGGCGTTGTGGCCGTCTACGACTTCGGCGGCGGCACCTTCGACGTTTCCATCCTGCGCCTCAAGGACGGCATCTTCGAAGTACTTGCCACCAACGGCGACACCCACCTCGGTGGTGACGACATCGACAACCGGCTGCTCTCCATCGCCCTGGAAGACCTCGCCACCGAATGGGGCGAGGACCTCTCCTCCAACGGCGAGGCCGTGCAGACCATTCGCCAGGCCGTCATCGCGGCCAAGGAGAAGCTCTCCTTCACGCCCGCGGCCAACCTTGAGGTCCAATACCGCGGCAAGAGCTATCTCCGCGAGCTCACGCGGGACCGGTTCGAGCAGCTCATCAAGGACATTGTCGACCGCACTCTCGGCCCCTGCCGCCAGGCGCTGCGCGACGCCGGTCTGCAGCCCGAACAGATTGACGAAGTGGTCATGGTGGGCGGCTCCACGCGCATTCCGCTGGTGCGCTCAGCGGTGGAGACGTTGTTCCGGGCCAAGCCGCACACGGACCTCAATCCCGATGAGGTGGTCGCGCTGGGTGCCGCCGTGCAGGCCGCCATCCTGTCCGGCGACGTGCAGGACAAACTGCTGCTGGATGTGACCCCCTTGTCGCTCGGCATCGAGACGATGGGTGGTGTGGTCAGCAAGCTGATCCATCGCAACTCCACCATCCCCGCCTCCGCCACTGAGGTCTTCACCACGTCCGTCGACGGCCAGCAGAACGTCCTGATTCACGTCCTGCAAGGCGAGCGGGAACTCGTGAAGGACTGCCGTTCTCTCGCTAGATTCGACCTCAAGGCCCTGGCCCCCGTGCCCGCCGGCATGGCCCGCATCGAGGTGCGGTTTCTCATCGACGCCAATGGCATCCTCAACGTGACGGCCCGCGACCTCCGCAGTGGCAAGGAGCAGAGCGTGGAGGTCAAGCCGTCCTATGGCCTGACCGATGAACAGGTGGAAGCCATGGTGCTGGAGTCCTTTGAGAGGGCCGAGGACGACTTCCTGGCACGCCAGGTCCGCGAGGCGCGGGTCGAGGCCGATACCATCTTCTCCGCCGTCGATAAGGCCCGCTCCAACGATGCCTGGCTGACGCTCTCCGCGGACGAGCAGGCCGCCGTCGATCTGGCCCTCAATGAACTGCATATGGTCTACCACGGCGACGATCACCTTCTCATTCGGGACCGTATTGAGAAGCTGGACTACACCACGCGGCGGTTGGCCGAAAACATGATGAACGCTGCGGTGCGGACGGCCTTGAAGGGCACCCGGATCTAAGCGGAACCAATTGCGCGAGAGGAGATCATATGACGTGGAGCAGCTTTGAGGACCTCGGGATCGCCTTGTACGAGGCCAGTCCCGAAACAGACCCGCTTACCATTCGCTTCACGGACTTGCATAAGATGGTGATCGCGCTGGATGGTTTTGACGACGATCCGCACAAGTCCAACGAGGCCAAGCTCGAAGCGATCCAAATGGCGTGGCACGAAGAGTGGAAGGACAATCAGTAGCGTTTCTGTTGTTACTGGCAGCCTGGCCATGCGCCGCTCAGCCCGATGCCGGCGAACTGCTGCGGCGCATGACCCAGGCCGAGAAGAGCAACCGGCAGCAGTCTGCCTGCTTCGTTTACCGCGAGGACATTCGATCTTCGACCGCCCGCGCCGGCCAACTCCCGAAGCAGACGGGCTGGATTACCTATGAGGTGACGATCCTGGAGGGCGAAGTCTATCACCGCCCCGTGGCTCGCGACGGCAGGCCGCTGAGCCCGGAGCATCTGGCGGCGGAAGAGAAGCGCTTCCAGTTGGTGAGCGAGTACCGCCGCACTACCCCGGTGGAGGAGCGCCGGCGGCGTTTCTTCGCAGCCGAAGAGAACCGCTACCGGATCGATTCCGAAATTGTCCTCCGCCATCACGATGTGAAGCTCCTGGGTCCGGACCAGGTTCGCGGACGCGCGGTCTGGCTGGTTTCCGCTCTGCCCCGGCGCGGCACGCCCAAGCCGAAGCGCCGCTCCGAATGGAGCCTCAGCCAGCGAATCCAATACTGGATCGATCAGAAAACGGATCTACCCCTCAGGGTCGAGGCTGAGCAGTTCGACGATTATGACGGCACCAGGAAGGGCACCCTCACCCGGGTCGAGACCGTGGAGGTGGAGGGCGTTCTGCTGCCTGAGAGCATCACCAGCACATCGATTCGCCGCTCGGGGCGCGAGCAGTTGACGCAGGTCACGGACCAGCGCTACTCGGTCTATAGGAAGTTCCGGGCCGAAACCGTGCTGTTGTTCACGGAACCCGTGCCGAGATCCCGGTTTTGACCCCCGCTCAAGCGAGGGTGGCTGGATGAGTTGGGCCGCCTGGAAGGCCGCTGGACCATGAGTTCAGGCGTCGCGCGTTGCGCGCCTCAGTGGGCGGTTCAGAATGGTCTGCCTGCTCCAGTCCGAACCCGATCACAGACACTACCGGCCGCTTGGGTGGAATGGCCATGCCCATGCGCGCGTGGGCCGGCATCAGGTGGCCCTCGATGATCTGGCGCTCCTTCTCCGGCCAAGCGAATGAACGGCCGCGCCCGGTTGGCGGCGGGTTGGGCCGAAGATGGCCTTCCGGCGTCATAGGCGCCGGCTGAACTCCGACGGCACATCCTCTCGTTGTGGATGTCAGCAAGCCATCTGGAGAGGATGCTACTCCCGAAACCGTCAGACGTCTCCGAGTCTCACTACTCGAACCAGTGGCTTGCCCTTTGAGTTGGCCGATACTCACCAATGACTTGCGGAGGCCGATTGGGGCACTCAGAAGGCAGATGCCCGATCCAACTGAGCCACGGTCCCTTACCGGCCAATCCCTTCAGCTTACGCTGTGACCGGCACTCGTTCGGCCAGCAGTGCCGCGATCCGGGCCGGATCGTTCGGAACCACTAGCGGCATGTTGCCATGATTGGGTGCAATCGGCGCTCCGGACGGCGTCTTGAGCTGTCCGGTGTGGTACTTGTAAATGTAATCGGGGTCCTTCAAGACGTTGCCCGTCAGGATGGCCACCACGTCGGAATCGGGTGCGATCACTCCGGCTGCGGTCAGTTTCCGGATGCCTGCCAAGGTCGCCGCCGACGCCGGTTCGCAGCCGATGCCGCACTGGCCGATGATCGCTTTCGCGTCAGCAATCTCCTGCTCGGTCACCTTTTCCACAACGCCGCCGGACTCGTCGATGACCTGGATAGCTTTGGGCCAGGAGACCGGGTCGCCAATCCGAATCGCCGTGGCCAGGGTCTCCGGTTCGGTCACCGGGACAAACTCGCCACGGGCGCGGAAGTACGCCTCGAAGGGGGCCGAACCGGCGGCCTGAATCACCGCGAAACGGGGGAGGCGGTCTATGAAGCCCATGCTCAGGAGTTCCCGGAACCCCTTTCCGAAGGCCGAGATGTTGCCCAGATTGCCCCCGGGGACGACAACCCAGTCCGGCACGCGCCAATCGCGCTGATCGAGCATCTCCACCATGATGGTCTTCTGGCCCTCAATGCGGAACGGGTTCACTGAATTAAGCAGGTAAATTCCCGTCTCATCGGCCAGCACGCGGACCAGCGCCAGGATCTGATCGAAGTTGGCCTCCACCTGCAACGTCAGGGCGCCATACTCCAGCGCCTGGGCCAGCTTGCCATAGCTGATGTTGCCGTGCGGGAGGAAGATGATGGGCGTGAGGCCGGCGGCTGACGCATAGGCGGCCATAGAGGCAGACGTGTTGCCGGTGGAGACGCACGCCACGCGCCGCCTACCGAGGCGCAGGGCCTGCGTGGCCCCGCAGGTCATGCCGTTGTCCTTGAAGGAACCGGTCGGGTTAAAGCCCTGATGTTTGAAGACCAGCGCATCCAGGCCGCCGAACCGCGCGGCGTGCGGCGCATCCAGCAGCGGGGTATTGCCTTCGCGCAGAGTGACTGCGCCATGGGCCGCCGTATCGACGAAACCGAGCAGTTCGCGGTAGCGCCACACGCCGCTCTGATCGATGGGCGCGTTGCTCATGCGCCGCTCTCGCCAAAGGCGCTTGGTGGAGGCAGGCTCCAGGTTCAGGCCCGGGTAGGCGGTTTCCAGCAGCGCGCCGCAGGACGGGCACGTATAGAGTACATCCGCTATCGGATAGGTGGCGCGACACTGCGCATTGGTGCAAAGGAGTTGGCTGTTCACGAAACTCCTAGTTTAAGCGAGATAGAAGACCTGCTCCAGCGCGCCCATCTGGTCGTCAGCATTGCGCCCGGCCGGATCTTCAAAGAACTCACGCATTTCGGCCTGCCAGCGGGCATTGACTTCGAGTTGAGCCATGGCGGCGCGAGCGGCATCGAAATCGGGCGTCTCCACGTAGCCGACCAGGAGGCCGTCGGCCCGCAGGAAGAGCGAGTAGTTATGCCAACCCGTGTCGCGGAGCGCCTGGAGCATCTCGGGCCACACGGCCTTGTGGCGCTCCTTGTACTCGGCCAGGCGGTCCTTCTTGACTTGCAGCAGAAAACATACGCGTTGCATTGATAGAAGTTTAGCGCGGTACCGGCATACGCCAGCCCGTTTCTGGAATTCCCTTTCAAACCGTGCGTGCCGTTTTCCGGCACACGGCTTACCGATGATCTTCCCGGTGCGGCTTGCGCCGGGTACTTCGCCGATGGAGTGTCTGTAGTCGCAACTGCGGGCGTGCCCTCCGCGCGCGGCGATGAGATTCGAGCCGCCGGTGACCCCAAGATCTTGGGCCTACATGCGTGAAGCACATCGGCACAGGGCCGGAATCCTGGCCGGAACCCATGCTTGCGGCCCCGGGGCGGCCGGTCTTGGCAAGGATCGGTGAGTCCTGGGGCTGGCCGGCGGTGGGTCGGCGGGGAGGAGTCCCAGGCGGGGCTGGGGGCGACCGAACCGGCGCCGGCGGCCAAAACCAGGGGCGTGGGCTCGCAGGGCGCGGTCCTGTTTTCAACCACTTGTGGGATTGTTTGCCCCGAGGAGGCGGCATGGGCGGCGGGGTTGGGGTCGAGCCGGGGGCGATTGGCGACCACGGTTGGAGGCGCGGGGAAGGGGGCGGGTCCGAATTGGGTCGCCAGAGCTGGCGATTGTGGGGCGGCGACGGGGGATTTGTTTTCAATAACTTGTGGGATTGTTTGCCCCAGGGAGGGCGCTTGGGCGGCGGGGTTGGGGTCGAGCCGGGGGCGATTGGTGATGACGGTTGGAGGAGCGGCGATGGGGGCGGATCGGAATTCGGGCGGCAGAACTGGCGATTGTGGGGCGGCGAAAGGAAATTTTTTTTCAGCAACTTGTGGGATTGTTTGCCCCAGGGAGGGCGCGCTGGCGGCGGGGTTGGGGTCGAGCCGGGTGCGATTGGCGACCACGATTGGAGGCGCGGGGCTGGGGTCGGATCCGAATTGGGCCGCCAGAGCCGGCGATTGTGGGGCGGCGAAGTGGGATTTGTTTTCAGCATCTTGTGGGATTGTTTGCGTGGTGGGCCTGCTGCGGGCTGCCCGTTTGGCGTGGTTCCAGTCGATTCGGGCGCGGTTGGCCAGGCGGTTGAGGGTGTGGATGCGGGTCTCGATGGCTTGGAAGAGGGGATTGGTCCGGACGAAATGCTGCAGGCCGCGATCGAGATTGCCGTGGTGGTCCAGGGTGGACTGGTTGATGAGGCGGACCTCGAAGGAATCGAGTTCGATGAGCCACTGCAAGAGGAAAAAGTAGCGGGTGGCGCA
>JBBQLF010000298.1:0-6294 GCA_038327695.1 Bryobacterales bacterium | reverse complement strand
CCTCCCCCGCCAGCCGGTCCAGGTTCGGCGTGCGCACACCCGAAAACCCGTAGCAGGCCAACTGCGGCCCCAGATCTTCGGCCAGAATCCACAGCACATTGGGACGGTCATTGGCGGAGCCGCTCAACGCCCGCACAAACGCCGGCGCAGCCACCAGACCAGGGAAGAAATCGCGACGCTTCATCGTAACGAAACACCTCTAAGCTAGCTTATAATAGAGCTTACCCCCCTTCAGGAGTTCATACAGTGCATCACATCCGAACCTGGCTGCTTCTTGCCCTTGTCATCGTGTGCGTGGCCGCGCCCCTCCCGGCCCAATCCATGGCCGGCCTGGGCGCCATCAACGGCACGGTCAAAGACGCTTCCGGTGCCGTCGTCCCCGGCGCCAAAGTCATAGTTTCGAACCCCAATATCGGCATTCGCCGTACGTTGGAAACCAACGAGTCCGGCCTCTTCGCGGCGCCCTCCCTGGCGCCCGCCTCTGGCTACCAGATTTCAGCGGCCAAGGACGGCTTCGCCCTTTGGGAACAGAAAAACATCCAGGTCCAGGTCGGTCAAAACGTCAGCATCAACGTCACCATGGCCGTCGGGGCGCAGGTCCAGGAGATCAGTGTCACGGACTCCACACCTCTCGTCGACACCCTCAAGACCGGCATCTCCCAGGTCGTCAACGATGCCCAGATCCAGAACCTCCCCATCAACGGCCGCCGCGTGGATAGCTTCGTACTCCTCACCCCCGGCGTCACCAACGACGGCAACTTCGGTCTGATCAGCTTCCGCGGCATCCCGGGCGGCAACGCCTACCTCACCGACGGCAACGACACCACTCAGGGCTACTACAACGAGAACGCTGGCCGCACCCGCATCAGCTCCAACCTCGGCCAGGACGCCGTCCAGGAGTTCCAGGTCCAGAGTTCAGGCTTCACGGCTGAGTTCGGCCGCTCCATCGGCGGCACCGTCAATACCGTCACCAAGTCCGGTACCAACGCCGTCCACGGCACCGCCTATTGGTTCTTCCGCAACCAGGACTTCAACGCGCGCGATCGCTACGCCACCATCAACCCATCCGAAAAGCGCAACCAGTTCGGCGGCTCCCTCGGCGGCCCCATCAAGAAGGACAAGCTCTTCTACTTCGCCAACGTCGAACTCTCCCGCCGCGACTTCCCCCTCGTCTCCACCGCCCAAAACCCCCAGCTCTTTACCCCCACCGGCCAGTTCATCGGCTCCTGCACCGCACCCGCCACCACAGCCCAATGCGACGCCGCCGTCAAGTACTTCTCCCGCTTCTTCGGCCTCCTGCCCCGCACCGCCGATCAGAACTCCTACTTCGCCAAACTCGACTGGCGCCCCAATGAGCGCAACTCCATCTCCATCAGCGGTAACGTCATGAACTGGACCTCGCCCAACGGCATCCAGACCCAGGCCGTCCTCACCAACGCCGGCGGCATCGGCAACAACGGCGACTCCGCCGTCCGCCACCGCTTCGCCCGCCTCGCCCACACTGGCATCTTCTCCCCTACCCTCGTCAATGAAGCCCGTATCGGCTTCTTCAAGGACCGCCTCTTTGACGCCGTCAACCCCGCTCTCGCCCCACCCAACGGCCTCCTCGGACAGCTCTCCGTTCAGGGCCAGAGTAATCTTGGCGTCGCCGCCTTCCTGCCTCGCACCCAGCCCACTGAAGACCGCTGGCAGTTCGCCGACAACCTCACCTGGATGAAGGGCAAGCATAACTTCAAGTTCGGCTTTGACTTCGCCAACACCAAGGATGTCGTCGATATCCTCAACAACGGCCGCGGCACCTACTCCTACGCCACCTTCACCAACTTCGCCCGCGACCTCACCAACATTGACGGCGGCAAGCGCTGGCAGAGCTTCTCCCAGACCTTCGGCGCCAAGTTGTTCACTACCACCGTCCGGGACTTCAACTTCTACGCCCAGGATCAATACCGCCTCACCAGCCGCATGACCCTCAACTATGGCGTCCGCTATGAGTATGCTCAGTTCACCCAGCCAGGCACCCCCAACGCCGACTACCCGCTCACCGGCCAGCTCCGCCAGCCCGGCATGAACTTCGCCCCGCGCCTCGGCTTCGCCTACACCATGGATAAGGCCAACAAAACCGTCATTCGCGGTGGCTACGGCATCTTCTATGCCCGCATGCCCGGTGCCATGGCCGATGGCCTTCAGAAGAGCACTGGCCTCGCCCAGAAGTCCATCAACCTCCAGGGCACGGTCCCCGCCGACCTCGCCGCCGGACCGCTCTTCCCCAACTTCATGCCCACCACCACTGCCAACCCGCCCGCCGGCTCGGTCAGCATCGGCTATGCCGATCCCAACCTCGCCACCCCTTACACCCAGCAGTGGGACCTCGGCATCGAACGCCAGATCGCCCGCGACATGGGCATCACCATCAGCTACCTCGGCAGCCGCGGCCTCAAGTTCTTCTCCGTCCGCGACCTCAATCTCGGCGCCGCCGGCCCCAACGTCACCTACCGCATCAATGACTCTGCCGGCGCCCAGACCGGCACCTACACCACGCCCGGCTACCTGCGCGCCAATCGCATCGATTCGCGCTACCAGCGCGTTACCATGATCGATAACGGCAACCGCATGTGGTATGACGCCATGGTCGTCCAATTCCGCAAGAGGGCCTCCCGCTGGGCCGAAGGCACCGTCGCCTACACCCTCTCCCACGCCCGCGATTACAACCAGGGCGGCGGCGGCCAGAACCTCTTCTTTGATTCCCTCCGCACCGTCTTCAACGGCGACTTTCGCGGTGAGAAGGCCACCTCTGAACTCGACCAGCGCCATCGCCTCGTCATGACCGCCCTCCTCACCATGCCCCGCATGAAGAGTGACAACTTCGCCGTCAAGCAGTTCGTCAACGGCTGGAACCTCTCCATCCTGGCCACTGTCGCTTCGGCCCAGTACACCACCCCCACCCTCCGCGTCAACGGCACCCCCTTCACCGGCGCTGCCTTCAACACCACCCTCAACGGCTTCGGCGCCAACACCCGCGTACCGTTCATGGTCCGCACCGGCACCCCCATTGACAGCATCGCCCGCATGGATGCCCGCCTGGGCAAGGTGTTCGCCTTCACCGAACGCATGCAGCTCCAAGCCAACTTCGAGGCGTTCAACGTGTTCAACCACGTCTCCAACACCTCCGTCTTCACTGAGGCTTATCAGCTCACCAGCGGCGTCATCAATCCCGTCCCCTACGGCGGCGGCTCTGCTTCCCAAGGCTTCCCCGACGGCACCAACGCCCGCCGCGCCCAGTTCTCCCTCCGGTTCATCTTCTAGAGACCCCGGACGCGCTATACTATTGTCTTGGCGAACCCGCGTCCTTCCCCGGGCGCGGGTTCTCAGTTTAGGAAACCCCAATGATTATCCTGTTCACCACCCTGCACGTCATCGTGTGCCTCTTTCTAGTGATTGTCGTGCTGCTGCAAAGCGGCAAGGCCGCCGATCTTGCCGGCGCTTTCGGCGGCATGGGCTCCCAGACCGCCTTCGGGCCGCGCGGCGCCGCCACCGTCCTGTCCCAGGCCACCACCATCGCCGCCGTCCTCTTCATGATCACTTCGCTGTCGCTGTCCATCCTCCACACCCGGCTGGGCGGTGGCTCCGTCGGCTCCTCCGTCCTCGACAAGGCGCCCGCCGCCACCCAGACGGCGCCCAAAGCCGCCACCCCGGCGGTGCCCCCGGTGCCCGCCCCCACCGGCCCCATCAAGATGGAGCTGAAGGACGAAGGCGGCAACACCATCTCCACCCAGGAAATCCCCGTCCCCGGCAAGGCCGAAAAAGCTCCTGCCGCGCCCAAGAAGTAGTGGCCCGGCTTGTCGTATAATGAAACTTGCCAAACGGCTCCGGCGCAATCCGGGTCCGGCAATGCGGTCGTGGCGGAATTGGCAGACGCACTAGCTTGAGGTGCTAGCGGGAGCAATCTCGTGGAGGTTCAAGTCCTCTCGACCGCACCATATCTTTCAACGAGCGGCCTCCGGGCCGCTCGTTTCGCGTCCGTACCCAATCAGAGCCGCCACCGTAAGGGAGTCCCCCATGGCCCTGCGGGCCGCCAAATCCGATGAAAACGCGCCCGTAACAGAGCACCGACCGTGAGGGAGCGCAAGCGCGTCTTCAACGGAGCGTTAGAATTGGGTACTCGTACGCTAGGATTTCCTCGATTGGCCGGGCATTTCGTGACTCCTCCACTTTCATGTCGCGCACCCTTTCCCGTCCCGCCCCTTTTCCAACTCCAGCCCGCCGTGATATATTGAAAGGGTTGTCCGAAGTGAACGCGGGGACGTAGCTCAGTTGGTTAGAGCGCCGGCCTGTCACGTCGGAGGTCGCGGGTTCGAGCCTCGTCGTCCCCGCCATTCTGCTACCCTGGCTACTGATGCTCCCCCCTCAGAACCAGCCGGCCCTTCACCTGGAAAACTCCCCGGACTACCGCGAAAACTACGCCAATAGCGTCCAGTTGCGCGCCAGCCTCTGGGATTTCCTCCTCCTCTTCGGCACCCTCCGCCAGCAATCCCCTGAGGCCGTCACCATCCAGAACTTCCAGGGCGTCTATCTCAGCCCCCAGCAGGCCAAGGCGCTCCTCAACGTCCTCCAGACCAACGTCCAGCAATACGAAGCCGCCTTCGGCGACATCCGCCTCGAACCCCAGGGCGAAACCGGCATCATTCAGTAGCCGCGCTCATCTAGTAGTGCGACAGGAAGAACTGGATCCCCTTCGACATCGCCAGCTCCCACGCCGCCACCACCTCCGGCGTGCACTCCGCGTCGCACTCCGCCACCACCGCCAGCAGGCTGTCCAGCCACAGGTCGTACAGCTCCGCCCCGACGCCCAGTTGATCCCGGCTATGCCGCCGCGCGATCTCCAGCAGGTACGGATCGCCACTCCCGTTCGTCCCCCGCGCGTGGAGCAGCATCCCGTGCAGCGACGCTTGCAGCGCCCGCTTCTGGCGGTAGAAGTTCGTCTGCTCGAACATCTCCCGCACCTTAGGCGACGAAGCCAGAAATACCTCGTAAAACCGGTCTAGAAATACTGGATTCGCGCCGCAACGGTTCAAACTACACTCAACCGTATTCAGGACTTTTTCATCCAGTGGCATCACCCGCTATTGTAGTGGCTCCCGCGGCCGCTGTCGAATTCCGTCCAGCCGTACCCGTAGTACCCGGTTATTCTCGCTGTCGCCGATATACAGCCAGCCCTCATGCACCAGCACCCCATGGGGCCGCTTCAACCCATCCAGAACCGTCGTGATCACCCCGCTCTTCGGGTCCAGCCGCGTCACCCGGTGGTTCTCCGTGTCGGCCAGATACAGCCCGCCGTCCGGCGCCCACGCCATCCCCTTCGGCCCCACGCCCGCCACCGCCGCCGTCTCGCCCGTTCGCCCGTCGATCATCAGGATCGCGTTGCCTTCACGCAACGCCAGATACAGGTTGCCGCGCGCGTCTTTGGCAAACGTCCGCGCACCCCGATGCCGCGCCCACTCCCGATGCCCGCCGCCGCCCGGGTCCAATTCCACCACGCGATGGTTCAGCGTGTCGCAGATCAGCAGTTGCCCGCCCGCGCCCCACTCCAGCGCGTGCGGCTGGTTCAGCCCCTCGCCCAGCAGCAACCGGTTCTCGCCGCTCGCCAGATCCACGCGCCGCACCGAATGCTCCATCCGATCCACGTAGTACAGCGCGCCCGCCCCGTCGAAGCGCATCTCGTAGGGCTCGTTGCCCCGCGCCACCACCCTCTTCTCGCGCGTCGCCACATCGAACCGCGTGATGGCATGGGCGTCCACTTCGCAGATGTACAGCCCGCCATCGGCCCCGAAGGCAAGCCCAAACGGATTCTGCGCCACCGTGACAATCTCAAACGCGACAGTCGCCAGCATCAGCAGCATCTCACCACCTCACCGGCCCCAGCGCCAGCAGCATCGCAGCACCTCCTCGGCCACCGGCGACGGCCGCCAGCGTCAGCAGCATCGCCGCACCTCACCGGCCACCCGCTCCGGCCGCCAGCGTCAGCAGCATCGCCGCACCTCGCCGGCCGCCCCGCTCCGGCCGCCAGCGTCAGCAGCACCGCAGCACCTCGCCGGCCACCCCGCTCCGGCCGTCAGCGTCAGCAGCATCGCAGCACCTCACAGGCCACCCGCTCCGGCCGCCAGCGTCAGCAGCATCGCAGCACCTCGCCGGCCACCCGCTCCGGCCGCCAGCGTCAGCAGCATCGCTGCACCTCACCGGCCGCAGCGGTAGCTGCAGGGCAGAGCCTCTCCGGCCGCAGGGTGCGCCGCAGCGCGG
>JBBQLF010000297.1:0-6333 GCA_038327695.1 Bryobacterales bacterium | reverse complement strand
ACGCAGCACACTAGGTGGTGGGGCCCGCGTGGTGGGGCCCGCGTGGTGGGGCCCGTGTGGTGCGGCCCGCGTGGTGGGGCCCGCGTGGTGGGGCCCGCATGGTGGGGCCCGCGTGGTGGGGCCCGCGTGGTGGGGCCCGCGTGGTGGGGCCCGCGTGGTGGGGCCCGCGGGGTGGGGCCCGCGTGGTGCGGCCCGCACGAGTATTTCAGCAGCCTGCTAGCCGGCCCGGGCGCTGAATGCGACGATCTCGCCGAGCTTGGCCTGCGCCCGCCCGCTGTTGATGGCGCCGGCCGCCAGCGCCATTCCAGTGAGGAAGTCCTGGGCCGCCCCCGCCGCCGCCAGCGCTACGGCTGCGTTCACCAGCACGATGTCCCGATGCGCCCCCGGTTGCCCATTCAGCACACGCAGCGCGATGTCCCGGTTGGTGGCGATATCGCCGCCGCGCAACTCAGAGATGCCAGCCCGCGCCACGCCGAATTGTTCCGGCTGCACCGTGCGGTGATCGATGGCTCCTCCCACAATGCCAAACAGGTGCGATTCGCCGGTCGTGCTCACCTCGTCCAGGCCGTCGTGCCCGTGCACCACATAGCCGCGCGCCAAGCCCAGATTGGCCAGCGTCACCGCCATCAGTTCCGCCGCCGCCACCGAGGGCGCACCCACCAACTGCGCCGTGGCGGCGGCCGGGTTTGTCAACGGTCCCAGTAGATTGAACGCCGTCCGCGTCTTCAGTTCCGCCCGCGCCGGCTGCGCGTACTTGAGCGCCTGGTGCATCACCGGGGCAAACAGGAACCCGAAGCCGACCTCGCGGATCGATTGCGCGATCCGCAGTGGATCCGTCAGGATCTTCATCCCCAGGGCTTCCAGCAGATCCGCGCTGCCACACTGGCTGGAAAGAGACCGGTTGCCGTGCTTGGCCACGGCCACGCCGCAGGCCGCCACGACGATGGCCACGATGGTGGAAACGTTGATGGTGCCCTGGCCATCCCCGCCCGTCCCGCATGTGTCCAGCACCACGCGGTCCGTGATGCCATGCGGGATCTGGGTCGAGGTATCCCGCATCGCCTGAGCCAGGCCCTGGATCTCCGCGGCCGTCTCTCCTTTGACCCGCAAAGCGGCCGCGAACGCGGCGATTTGCGCCGTGGTCGCTTCGCCGGCCAGGATGGATGCCATGGCCGCGCGGGCGTCCGCCGCAGGCAGGTTTTCGCGATTCATGACGCGATGGAGAAAGGGCAGAAAGGCCATGCTATATTGGGGTTCGAGGCTTTATCAGAGCCTACCACAAGCGCATTCCTATGAAAATTCACGAGTACCAGGCCAAGGAGATTCTGGCCAAATATGGCGTTGCTGTGCCGCGGGGCCGCATGGCGCTCACGGTGGCCGAGGCCACCGCAATCGCGGAAGAACTGGGCGGCCGGGTGGTCGTCAAGGCGCAGATCCACGCGGGCGGCCGGGGCAAGGGCGGCGGCGTCAAGCTTGCGGCGGACGCGGCCTCAGCCACGGAGGCCGCAGCCAAGATCCTCGGCATGACGCTGGTCACCCACCAGACCGGCCCCGAAGGCCGTCTGGTGCAGCGCCTGCTGATTGAAGAGACCCTGCCCATCGCGAAGGAGCTTTACCTCGGCATTGTGCTGGACCGCACCAGCGGCCTGCCGGTCATGATGGCGTCGGCCGCCGGGGGCATGGACATTGAAGAGGTGGCCGCCAAGACTCCGGAACTGATCCTCAAGGAAGCGTTCGCCCCCGGCGCCGGCCTCATGGCCTGGCAGGCGCGCTCGCTGGCGTTCGGCATTGGCATCCCCGCCGCCAGCGTCGGCGCTGCCGTCAAGATCATGCAGGCGCTGGCCCAGTGCTGGCTGGATCTCGATTGCTCCCTGGCCGAGATCAACCCGCTGGTCTTGACCACCGATGGCCGCGTCGTCGCGCTCGACGCCAAGGTCACCTTCGACGACAACGCCATGTTCCGTCACAAGGCCGAAGCCGCCCTGCGGGACCTGAACGAAGAGGACCCGCTGGAGGTGGAAGCCTCCAAGTCCGGGCTGAACTACATCAAGCTGGATGGCACCGTCGGCTGCATGGTGAACGGCGCCGGCCTGGCCATGGCCACCATGGACATCATCAAGTACGCCGGTGGCAGCCCGGCCAACTTCCTGGACGTGGGCGGCGGCGCCAACAAAGATCAGATCGTCAACGCCTTCCGCATCCTCATGTCCGACACGAGCGTGAAGGCGGTGCTGATCAACATCTTCGGCGGCATCCTGCGCTGCGATACACTGGCCGCCGGTGTCGTGGATGCCACGCGCGAACTCGGCATGACGCTGCCTTTGGTCATCCGCATGGAAGGCACCAACGTGCAGGAAGGGCGCCGGATCCTGGCTGATTCCGGCCTCAACTTCACCGTCGCGGAAGGCATGAAAGACGCGGCCGAGAAAGTGGTCGCGCTGGCCCGGTAACGGGCCCAAAGGAAGACCCCGTCATGAGCATACTCGTTAACAAGCACACGCGCGTGCTGGTGCAAGGCTTCACAGGCAAGGAAGGAACCTTCCACGCCCAGCAGGCGATCGCCTACGGTACCAACATCGCCGGCGGCGTGGTGCCCGGCAAGGGCGGCATCACGCATCTGGATCGCCCCGTGTTCAATACCGTTGCCGAAGCGGTGAAAGCCACCGGCGCCAACGCCAGTGTGATTTTCGTCCCTCCACCCTTTGCCGCCGAGGCCATCATGGAAGCCGCCGCAGCCGGACTGCCCCTGGTGGTCTGCATCACCGAGGGGATCCCGGCGCTCGATATGGTTCGGGCCTGGCAGTACCTGAAGACTAAACCGGCCACCCGCCTGATCGGCCCCAACTGCCCCGGCATCATCACGCCCGGCGAGTGCAAGATCGGCATCATGCCCGGCCACATCCACTCGCCCGGCCCAGTGGGCGTGGTCTCCCGCTCCGGCACCCTCACCTATGAGGCCGTGGGACAGCTCTCCCAACTCGGCATCGGACAAACCACCTGCATCGGAATCGGGGGTGACCCCATCATCGGCACCACGCACATCGACACGATGCGCCTGTTCAATGAAGACCCGGCCACCGAGGCCATCATCCTGATCGGCGAAATCGGCGGCAACGCCGAAGAGCTGGCCGCCGCCTACGTCAAGGAGTTCGTCCGCAAACCGGTGATCGGCTTCATCGCCGGCCAGACCGCCCCTCCCGGCCGCCGCATGGGCCACGCCGGCGCCATCATCTCCGGCGGTTCCGGCAAGGCCAGTGACAAGATGGCCGCCATGGAAGACGCGGGCATTCTGGTCTGCCAGTCCCCGGCTGAGATGGGCGCCCGCGCCAAAGCCGCCCTGAAGCTATAGGAAGAGAGACTTATGGATCGTACATTCGCCATCATCAAGCCCGACGCCGTCGCCGCCGGCAACAGCGGCAACATCCTCGCCCTGATCGAGAAGAGCGGCTTCCGCATCCTCGCCGCCCGCAAGCAGCACCTTACGCGCCCCGTCGCCGAGGGTTTCTACGCTGTCCATAAGGAGCGCGGCTTCTTCGGCGAACTGATCGAGTTCATGACCGAAGCCCCGGTGATCCTCCTCGCGCTGGAGCGCGAAGACGCCGTCGCCCAGTGGCGCGAAGTGATGGGCGCCACGGACCCAGCCAAGGCCGCCGAAGGCACCGTCCGGAAGCTCTACGGCACCAACATTGGCCGCAACGCCTCCCACGGCAGCGACAGCGACGCCAATGCCGCCATCGAACTCGCCTGGTTCTTCCGTGGCTTTGAGCTGCTGTAGACCGAAGGGGCCACGCCGTTTTTTGGTGTAGCCTCTTCTGCTGCAGGGGCGAGCTCGCTTTGCGTGGAGGGGAACAGGCGAAAGGCTCCTGCCTCTCGGCTGTTTCAGGACGAGGAACGGAGCCAGGATCGAATGCGTCGCGATCCCGTCGTGCCCGCCCAGGCGTCAGCATCGGCGATGGGCAAGAAGGCGCCCCGGGTTGACTCTCAGGGGTCCCGGTCCGCGGTTTCGAACGCTGGTGGGGGAACTGGCCACGAACCGCCGGAACACCTTCCGCATCCGGGCCGATCCGAACTCCAGTCTGTTTCAACGACTGGCTGAGCCCGCCCCGCTTCAGCTCTGCGCCTTCCCGCCTGGACTTCGGACTAGGCGGGCAGCGTTCCGAAGATCGACCGGAGCCCCTTGTGGGCGGCGTGGAACCAAGCCGGGTTGCTCAGCCACATGAGCGGACATTCGTCGAGTACCGCCTGTGCGCCCTGCGGCGCCTGGACGCCGCGGTAGAGCCAGAGCCGCGTGACGCCGGCCTGGACACATTTCGTGCCGATGCGCAGGGCCTCGTCTGCCGGCGTGAGGATGAGGGCGCCCTCGACCGGGGGCGATACTTCGCTGATGGACGGAAAGCAGCGCAGGCCCGCAATCTCAGTGGCCTCCGGATGGACGAGTGCTACGTCGTAGCCGCGCGCCTGCAGCTCCTTCAGAACCATGCGGCTGAAGTGGGCCGATTGCCGCGACACGCCGATGACCGCAATTCGTTTCAGTTTCACAAACGCATCGATTTCTGCTCTCATGCCGACACGCTATCACGCTTTGCTATGCTGCGGGCTGCCGGCATCCAGCCGGAGGAGTCCTTCAGTCTATGTCCGATCCTGGCCTTGCCCGCAGGGATTTCGTGCGCGCGCTGCCGCTGGTGTCGGCCGCCGCGCCTGGTCCCACCACCACGCTCAGCGTCGATCCCGCGCCGCTTTTCGAGATCTCACCTTGGCTCTACATGCAATTCATGGAGCCGCTTGGCGTCACCGACGGCGCGGTGGAGGCCGCCTGGGATTATGATCGCGATGACTGGCGGAAGGATTTCATAGACACGGTGAGCGACCTGGCGCCGGGCGTGATCCGCTACGGCGGCCTGTATTCACGGCACTACAAATGGCGCGAGGGGTGGGCCCCGTGGCCAAGCGGCCGCCGGTGCGCAACTACTTCTGGGGCGGCAAGGAGACCAACCGCGTTGGCACGCACGAGTTCGTTGCTCTTTGCCGGCGCGTGAAGGCGGAGCCTCTGTACTGTGTCAACTTCGCCGGCGACGGCGAGAAGCGCTTTCGCACCACAGCGGAAGGGGACCGCACCGGCGATGCCCGCGAGGCCGCCGACCGGGTCTCCTACGCCAACGATCCCGGCAGCAAAGAGCGCCAGCAGAAAGGGGCCGCCGCGCCTTACAACATCAAGCTATGGCAGCTGGGCAACGAGACTTCCTACGGCAACCGGACCTTCCCGCGAGACGAAGCCATCGCCGCCACCATCGAGTTCGCCCGCGCCATGCGGCAGCGCGATCCGTCCATCCAGCTCATCGGCTGGGGCGACCGTGACGGTACTCAACTCTGGGCGCCGGAACTGCTGAAGCGGGCCGGCGAGCACATCGACATGGTGGCCATTCACATGATGGGCCAATCGCCCAAGCGGCCGGAC
This sequence comes from Bryobacterales bacterium, assembly GCA_038327695.1. Classification (GTDB taxonomy): domain Bacteria; phylum Acidobacteriota; class Terriglobia; order Bryobacterales; family Bryobacteraceae; genus Paludibaculum. Next base: position 878 of record JBBQLF010000297.1, on the reverse strand, counting down.
ACCGTGCTGCAGGGTCTGCGGTACCAGAGGGAGGCAGAGCGAGCCTGGCAGGAGTTGATCGAGATGACTGGCCGCGTGGAGGCGCGGGTCTCCGAGTTGGAGGACGTGCTCGCGGCGCAATCCTCTCGGGCGGGGATCGCCATCACGGAGGGGCATCTCAGCCTCAGCCCCCACAATGCCAATCCGATCCTGACCGAGTGGCTATCGGCCGCTTACCACGCCCGCTCCCTGAATATCTACCAGCGCCATGGGGCCCGGGTCCGGATCGCCACGGCGGCTGACTTCCAGGGGAATCGCTGGACCGTCAATGCCGTCATGCTGCAAACCCCGCGCGGCTTCAGCTATCTGATGCCGGTGGGCTCCATCGCGCGGCTGTTCCGGAAGTACAACGGCAGCCACGGCGTCAGGGTCAGTGCCGCGCCTTCCAGCCTGGATGTGGCAGCGAGCCGGACCGGCGGCAAGGTCTACCTGCATATCGCCAATCTGGAGTACCAGCGATCCGTGGAGGTGACGTTTGGAGTGGCCGGCATGATCATCGACGGCGGCCGCGTCTACGAGATCGCGCCCGGCGATTTGCGGCAGGCCGTCAGTCAGGATCAGCCCGACGTTTTTCTGTCGCGCGAGGCTTCGTTCGGGTTTCTGCCGCGCGAGGCTTCGTTCGGGTTTCTGCCGCGCGAGGCTTCGCTCGGGTTCCTGCCGGGCGAGGCTTCGTTCGGGTTCCAGCCGCGCGAGGCTTCGCTCGGGTTCCAGCCGGGCGAGGCTTCGTTCGGGTTCCAGCCGCGCGAGGCTTCGCTCGGGTTCCAGCCGGGCGAGGCTTCGCTCGGGTTCCTGCCGGGCGAGGCTTCGTTCGGGTTCCAGCCGCGCGAGGCTTCGCTCGG
>JBBQLF010000296.1:0-6341 GCA_038327695.1 Bryobacterales bacterium | reverse complement strand
TATATTGTCTTCAACGAAGTGGGCGGCTACGAGATTACCTACCGCGGGGCCATGCCTCTACCCAAGGAGACTCTGGAGCGCTACAACGCCAGCCTGGCGCACAATGTGCTCTACACCCTGCGGATGCGCATCGGCGAAGTGGGTATGACGTTTGAATCCCTCGGCACCGGCACCCATGAGAACATGCCGTGCGAGCGTGTGGAGATCATCGACTCCACCAACCAGGCCACCAGCGTCTGGTTCCACCAGTCCACCAGGCTGCCGCTCAAGCAGCGCTGGGAACACCGCGATCCGAAGACGCGGGAGCGCATCGAGGAGACGACGATCTTTGACAAGTACCGCGACGTCGGCGGCGGCGTGATGTGGCCGTTCGTGGTCCGGCGCGAGCGCAACGGATTTCGCGTCTATGAGATGTACGCCGATTCGATTGTGATCAACCAGGGCCTCACTGACGCGATGTTCACGCTGAACTCGGAGATGAAGGTGCGCGACCCCAAGAGCAGCGCCATCAAGCCGGGCCGGAAGTAGCGTCCCGGAGCGCTATGGCGGTGCCAGCCGCGTTAGCGGGTCGCCCACCACTACGTTCATCCAACTGAGTGCCGGTGTGGCCGCATAGAAGGTTTCGGCCAACGTCCGGCCGCTCAGGTAGGCGGGAAACAGGTAGTCCGGCCGCGCGCAGTAGCCCAGATAGGGCTCATACACGTGACCCGAGACGCCGCTGGCGCCCTGGCGGATGGCGTCGCCCGACATCGATTGCGGCGAGTTGGCGAAATAGCTCTCCGGCCGGCCCCACTCGCCCAGATTCCAACTCGCCGGCGGTTCGATGAATGACCGCGCGTTGGTGGAGACGAACTCCGAGACGAGGGCACCCGGCAGATAGCCGAAATCCACGTTCCGCTGCCTGCGGGCCTTGTCGTTGGAGCCCCAGCCCGCCGAGCCGATCAGGTTCCGCACCCCGCGCTGCACGGCCGGCGTCTCTTCCACAACCACGCGGCCAGGCAACTGAGTGGCTGTGCGGTTCAGCCATAGTTCTCCTTCCTGGTCCACGCCCGGCCCCAAGCGGTCCAACGCCACCACGCCCGTGTTCTTCGCCAGCAGCGAGCGATCAATCATCGCCCGCACGTCCTGGAATGTGTAGCCGGTCAGGCGCGTCACCAGGTACATGGGAAACTTCGGATGGCTGAAGGGTTCGTCCTTCCGGAAGTAGGGGTTGGTGGCAGGACCGGGCAGCGGGAGCCGCGCACCCCGAATGGCCGCGTACAGGCAGGCCAGTTCGCTATCCACGGAGGCGGCGGTCGCCTCGGGCCCGTCCGTGCCGCGGATCTTCAACGGCACGCCCGTGGTGGTGACGATGGCCAGAATGCGGTCCGTCCAGCCGCGTTTGACCAGAAACGCCGCCACCGGGGCCGCGATCTGGCGCTCATAGACGCGGCGATCGATCTCCTCCACCGGCGCGGTGTTGAGCAGCAAAACCTGCTCAGCCGGAATGGCGCGCTGCCGCGCGTAATACTCCACGATCGACTTCGAGACGGCGCTCCGTTCGTTTCCAACCACCAGCACCTCGTGCCGGGTCAGCGCCGGGCACGGCGGCGTGCCCAGGGCCAGCAGGAGAGTGAGCCGCCAGTGCCGCATCGTCGCCCGGTCCTACTTGAGCGTCTTCAGATAGGCGGCCAGCGCCTCAGCGTCTTCCTGCTTCATCTTGTAGGCGGGCATGGGCGGATCGGAGGCTGTGCCCTTTGGCGTCAGCCCGGTCGTCAGGAACTTCACCATCGCCGCCTCGCCCCAACGCTCCCACAGGCGGCCGCCGCTGGTGATGTCAGGCGCGGTCTTGTGCCAGCCTTCCACCGGCTTCAGCGGCGCGAAGTCCAGCACCGCCCCCTTCATCCAGCGTTCCTTGTCCAACTGGCCGGTTTCCGCCCGCGGCGTGTGGCAGATCTGGCATTTGCCGACCTCCTCGGCGAGATAGCGGCCGTACCCGGTCTTGGCCGGCGTTTGCGCCTGGACGACTGCAGCAGCTGCCGCGAGTAGTACTGCGATCCTGTTGACGTTCATCTGCCGATGGTAATATGTGAATGCCAGTCTGACAAGTCCATGGACCTTGACCAACTCCACACGTTTCTGGAGATCGTCCGCCTGAAGAGCTTTTCCAAGGCGGCCCACACCTGTTTCCGCACGCAACCGGCGATCAGCGCCCAGATCCGCCAGTTGGAACAGGAACTCAATACCTCTCTGTTTGAGCGCCTGGGCACGCGGATTCAATTGACGCCGGCCGGACGGATCCTGGGCGACTACGCCGAACAGATTCTGGATTTGCGCCGCCGCGCCCAGAATTCGATCAACGAACTGGACCGGGTCCCGCGCGGTGAACTCGTCATCGCCGCCAACGAGGCCACCTGCATCTACGTTCTGCCCACCGTCTTTTCCGAGTACAAGAAGCGGTTCCCCAACGTGCAGCTGCTGGTGGATCGCAGCTACGGCGGGCATGTGGTGGAGGCGGTGACCGACAACCTGGCTGACTTCGGCTTCACCCAGCTGCCGGTGGCCGAAAAGAGGCTCCAGGTCCTGCCCATCTACAGCGATGAGATCAAGATGCTGGCGCCCGCCGGCCACCCCCTGGCCGGGCAAAGTTCAGTCACATGCGCTGAGGTGGCCGCCTACCCGCTGCTCCTGCCCAAAGGCGGGGCCACGCGAGCCAAGCTGAATCAGTGGCTGGAGCCGGTGGAGAATGACCTCCAGATCTCCATGGAGTTGGACTCCACGGAGATGATCAAGCGCTTCGTCCTGGCCGGCCTGGGGCTTTCCTTCATGGCCGCTTCTCACTTTCAGGAGGGCGTGGAGGCGCGGCAATACGTCGGCGTCTCGCTGGCGCCGGAGCCCGTCATCCGCCGCCTGGGCCTCATCTATCGCCGCGACAAGGCGCTCTCGAAAGCGGGTCTGGGCTTCATCCAGACGGTCTCGGAACGGGCCGCCGAATCTGCGCAGAAAGCGCCGGAGGCGCCCGTTGCGTGACGAAGCGAAGCCGGGCGGCATCTACCGGCTGTCCTCCATTCTCGCCTCCACACGGACCGGCGGGACTGAGTGCTTCGAGTCGCTGGATGACATGCCTGCCGTGATGCGCGCCGAATGCGTGCGGGCGTTGGAAAGCAGCCAGGCCGCCACGGTGGTGATCGCCGATTCGGCCGGCCGCGAATTCCTGGAAGGCTTGGCCGTGCGTCCAGCCCCGCCCAAGCGCGCCCCGGTCCCGCCCTCGCATCGATTGCCCCGGCAACTGGCGCTGGAGATCATCCTGGTAGGCGGCGCCGCACTGGCGCTCTGGCTGCTCGCCAGCTGGCGTTAGCCCCTCATCTGCTCCAGCGGTATCCCCTATTGGCGGGCTCTCCCCCGAGAGCGGTTCTGCCGACAGACAATCAGTATGGGGAATCGATCCACTGCGAATCGGGAAGCCGTCAGCCGGCGGGACCGGTTGGCGCGGCCGGTCATTTCCCCTCACATCCGCGCCGGCCAGTTCGATAAGTCCCCTATGTCAGGCATAGACCGCCGCCAAACGTCCCGTCTTCCTTCCGAGGAAACGATCCTAATTACCTCTTTGAGCCAGGATCCGAACTCATCGCCCCACGTCCAGCAGGGTGCCAGGATTCTGGACCGTTCCAGCTACGGACTGAGAATCGAAACCGCCCGGGCGCTGGCACCCTCCACACTGGTGCGTCTGGATATGGCCGATACTCTACAACTGGGTGAGGTGACCTGGTGCGCGCGGGTGGGTGAATTCTTTCATGTTGGTCTCCAGCTAGAGCAGTCTCTACAGCACTTGGGGGATCTGCGCAAGCTGGTGACTTCACTGCTGGGCCAGGACCCAGCCAGGCCGCTAAACCAGTCCGAGCCGGCGAAAGCCAACCAGGACTGAGATCAGGAGCGTCAACGTGAAGGCTACCAGCAGGAACCAAGCCAGCCGGTCGGCCCTTCTGCTGCGACGAAAGCCATGTTGAATGAAGTTCTTCATCGATTCAATGCTCACCCTAAATCATTGACGTATTGGCATTGTAACAGAGTTGCAACAATTTCTCCACCATTCAGTTCGACACGCCACCCGTCAGAGCGTACCTCCGCGGTAGTGGAATCGCGGTATAGTACCTCTCAGATGCTGAAGAAGAAAGTTGCGATATTTGGTGCCGCCGGGCAATTGGGCGTCGAATTGAAACGGGAATTCCTCCAGCGGGGCTATATCGTCATGGGCTGGGAACGGGTTCACGTCGATATCACTTCGGCATCGGCTGTGGAGCAGGCCGTGGCCGGTTTCGACCCCCAGATCGTGCTCAATGCCGCCGCCTACAATCAGGTGGATGTCGCTGAAACCGAGCCTGCTGCCGCTTACCAGGTCAACGCCCTCGCTGTCAGGAATCTGGCTCTGGCCTGCCGCCAGTGCGGGGCCCAGTTGGTGCACTTCTCCACCGACTACGTCTTTGACGGAATGGCCGGCCGGCCCTATGTAGAGTCTGATCCCACCCACCCGCTCGGCGCCTACGCCGTCTCCAAGCTTGGGGGCGAACTCTATGCCCAGGCCTATCTGGCCAATCCGCTCATTGTTCGCACCTCCGGCGTGTTTGGCCCCGGCGCGCTGCAGACGGCCCGCGGCAACTTCATCGAGCTCATGCTCCGTCTGGCGGGCGAAGGCAAACCGATCCGCGTGGTGGAAGATCACGTCGCCAGTCCGACCTACGCCCCACTTTTGGCAGCCCGCACCGCGGACCTGCTGGAGAAGGGCATCACCGGCATCGTGCATTGCGGTGGCGGCCAGCCTATCAGTTGGTATGATCACGCCAGGCTGATCTTTAAGGAGGCCGGCCTGGAGCCGGCTCTGAAACCGACCCATGATCGGGAGTACCGGACTGCCGCGCGGCGGCCCAAGTTCTCGGCCCTGTCCAACGCCAAGCTCGAATCGTTGGGCCTGGAACCGATGCCCCCGCTGGCCGTGGCCGTGCGTAGCTACCTGCAACTCCGCCAGCGCATGCTCGCCGCTTGACGGCAAGCCGCGGCTACTGTTTGGTCGCGTAGTAGCCCTTGCGCACCTGCACCTTGAGATCCTTGTTTCTCACCCGCACTTCCGTGCGCCGGAACGTGCCGTCCTTGCTGGCATTGGTGGGCGTGTAGGCCGCCGCGTACTGGCTCCGCATCTCCTCTTGAATCGCTTTGTAAATCTCCTGCAGCGAGTTCCGCCGATCCACCCGGAATACGCGGCCGCCCGTCTCTTTCGCCATCCGGCGCATCGGCCCTTCCCCCGACATCCCGCCGTACTGCCAGGACGTGTACCTGGGATCCTCAAACAGCACGGAGTAGATCAACGTGTCCGAGCGTTGCGCTTCTTCGATCGCCTTTTCGATCTTGATCCGGCTGCCCACGTCCACGCCGTCGGTGATCACCACCAGCACCTTCCGGCCCACTTCGCTGCGCAGCTTCTCCTTCGCCGCCAGCCAAACGGCTTCATACAGAACCGTGCCGCGATTGGCGGCCGCGCTGGGCACGGTAGTCCCGGTCGGTGACATCCCGCCGGTGCCGGCATTCAGCCGCAGCCCGCCCAGGCCCTTCTGCAGCAACGAAAGCGAACTGGTGAAGTCCTGCAGCTCTTCGGCATCGGCGCCAAAACTGATGATGAACGCCATGTCCTTCTTGCGCAGCACTTGCGAGAAGAAGGCGTAGGAGGCGCGGCGCTCCTCTTCAATCAGGGACTCCTGGCTGCGGCTGACGTCCACTAGAAGGCCAATGGTCAGCGGCAAGTCCGTTTCCCGCGTGAAGTACTTGATCTCCTGTTTCACGCCGTCCTCGAAAAACTCGACATCGTCCTTACTGAGGTTGGCCAGATACGTTCCCTTCTTGTCGCGGACGCTGAACAGGAGGTTCACCAGATCCACGTCCACTTTGATCGCCGGACCTAAATCCTCTTCCGCAGGTTTGGGCTTGGGTGGCTGCGCTTGCGCCCACACGAGCGCCGGGAGGAAGAGCGGGACAAGCCAGTTCATATATCTCACCATGACATAATTGTGGATGCATTCCACAGGACTCCTGTTACATGAGCGATGCCCTGGCTCATCTGAAAGCTGCCGATCCGGCCCTGGCCGCGCTCATTGAGCGCATCGGCCCGTACGCCCAGGAGTTCGCCCCGCCGGTGTTTGCCTCCCTCGCCCGCTCCATTGTGTATCAGCAGTTGCACGGTAAGGCCGCCGCCACCATCTATGGCCGGCTGCAGGCTGCCCTGACGCCTGAACCAGTTCACCCCGCCGGGGTCCTCCGGTTCACACCGGATCAGTTGCGGGGGTTCGGGTTTTCCCGTGCCAAGGCCGCCTATG
>JBBQLF010000295.1:0-6350 GCA_038327695.1 Bryobacterales bacterium | reverse complement strand
GCGAGCATGGTGTCCCGACCCCGGGGCGACCGATCATCAGGCACTTGGCGTCCTTTCATGAGGACCACGGTTTCGACTGCCGGCGGACCCTCACCTTCCGGCGGGATAAGACGAATGCGGCGGGATTGCCAGGTGAGTAGGTCTAAGTAGCCGACGGGGAGGGCTTCGCCAGCCTCAGGCTCTTTCCCCTGCTCCCACCAAGGAAGATCAATTCCAGTGACCGGGAAGGGCACCTCACTCTCAGGGCTGTACTGGTGAAGGTTCAGAAGAAGGGTTTGGCTAAGGTTGTCGCCAGCTGTGCAGTAACTGAAATGGTACGATCTGGGGCGTCATGAGAGCTGGAATTGTGGTAGCTGCATATTTGATGTTGTGCGGCTTGGTGCTACGCGGGCAGGATGAGCCCGTGGGGGTGGCCGTGCGGGCCTTCGAGGCCCAAGCCAGGGGCGACATCGACGCCTTCTTCTCCGAGTGCATCACCGTCAAGGATGAGGATGCCGCCAAACTCCGCACTATCTTCGGAGCCGCTTCCTGGCTTCGTGCCCGCGACCTCACGCTGAAAATCGCGGCTTGGTCCATGAGTGAGGATTTCGCGTTTGCCGTAATGCGCGGGGAACTGGCGTATGTGCTCCAGCAGAATGGCGAGGAGAAGCCGATGGCACAGGGCGTGCTCATCCTCTTCCGCCGGCAGAACGGCGCGCTGAAGATCAAGCGGATTCACCCAGACCCGTTCCTCGGCCTTTCCATTCTCAAGCGAGACGAGCCGCAGGCTGAGGAAAAGACGGCTAGGCGGCAGGCAGCACGAAGACAGGCGGCCATGGACCCGGACGAGTTCAACGCCAAACTGAACGACGAGAGCACCAAGGGCCACCGGGATTGGAAGAAGCTCACGCAGGATGAGGCCTTCGCCGTGGCCGGCCAGTTTCCTGTCATTGGCGATGCCATCGCGATCATTTACACCGGCTACGACATGAAAAAGAATCGCAGTGATCTAGCTGTGGAGATCTGGAACGAGGGCCTCACCGACATTGCCTTGGCGAAGGGCACGCAACTGGCGGTTGGCATAGCGCAGATCATCACGGAACTGATCCGATCTGCTGATTTCGCGACGGATCAGGTTGCTATCGCACTCGATCAGGCCACCTACAACGCAGAGGTAAACCGCGCCCTCACGCGCCTGCGGGCCGCCTTCCGCCGCGGTGGCATGATCCTGCGGCCACGAATGCGATTGCCGGCCAACCTGAGCTCCACGCTGCCGCTCGGGCTGAGATTCGACAATAGCGGGGAGGTGCACAGCGCTGGCGAGATCACCGCGCAGGTGACGCTCGCCACCACGGAGGGGTTCGGCGCCTACGTGCCATTCCAGGTGGCCGGAGAGATCGAGATCGCGGCCGGAGACACGCTGGAAAGATGGGCCAAGGCTCTAGGCGGCGTCCAGCGCGGCGATCGCTTCTTTATCCCTGTGGACATCACGGGCCAGGTTTCAGCCCCGCCGCCATCGGAGGACTCCAATATCGCCACGCCGGAAGACCTCTCGCGCGGCGACGCCGTTCTCGACCACGTTCGCCTGCTTAGCTCCAACGGAGTCTCCCGCCTCGTGGTCGCCTACCGCGTCACGTGCCACCGCGGCCAGCAGCAACTCGCCGTCAAAATGCGCAATGGTGAAACAGCAACCGGGCCAAAGGTGGTCAACGCCGCCATGAACGCTATCGAGTCCTTGCGCATCAAGGGTACCGGCGAGAAGGCGTTGCTGGTTCTTGCCGGCTCGCGGCTCAGCGGTTGGCGTTTCCTTGGCGCATCGTCCGCTCTGTCCGAGACCGATTGGCCCGAGCTCAAGAACATGGGAGAATGTTTCAACGCTGTGAGCGCGGATACGGCCATAGCCGAAGTCGAGAGCTCGCCCGAAGGCTTCGCGATCGACGGCAAGAGCCCCGGCAAGACCGAGATCAAGGCGCTGCTCGGCGGATCCATCCCTGAGAACGGTATACCCGACGTGGAGCAGCTATGGCCGCTGGAGGTGCAGGAGGCGGGCATCTGGAGCTACTGGCAGGGGCCCAAGTGGTATGTCCAGCCTAATCTGTTCGCTACAGTCATGTGCCAGGAGGTTAAGACCAAAGCCGTCACCGCCTGCGCCACGGGCCTGTGGTTTGAAACCGTCAATCGTGACGTCAGCCCGCTGCAGGTGCGCTTCCCCATCTCCTGGCTCGGACGGTCGCTTACAGTGGGCGGCCAGATCGCCAACGGTCTCGCCAAGAGCGACGTCATCGTCGAGGCTACGCTCTCACAGGACGGCTCCAGAATCAGCGGCTCCTACACCAGCTCCACCACACGCTCGGACGACCCGGCCGCCCTATGGCGCTACGAGGTGAAGTTCGAGAATCTACCTTACAATCGCGCCGGCGCACCACAGCCAATCTGGTCCTCTTACACATGGTCCGGCCGCGGCGCCAACCTCGGCGATTTCATCAAGAGCGTCACTTGGGAGCAATTCGACAAGGGTGCGCTCATTCGGACCTCCGTCTCCACCAGCTTCAGCGCGAGCTCCACCTTTGTCTTCAACCTCAGCAAAGTAAACTGACGGAGAACTCACGGGAGAAAACGGGGACAGACGCATTGGGGAAACCGGGGGAAACCGGGATGGCCAGCAGTTTTACAATTCTTGCCAACTGTCACGCTGCTTCTATCAGCGGTGCCAGGTGTTTGAGTTCCACTTCGGGCGCATCCGGCCTGGCGAACAGACGGCTGGCGCCCAGCATCTCGATGCCGACCAGCTTTTCGCCCTCCGCGAAGTCCAGCGCGATATCGTGCGTCAATCGCACAACCCGGCACTGGTGTTCTCCGCTCAGGAGCTGAATGTAGAGCGCGTCGGCCTCTTTGCCGTATTCGATCTGCGTGTACCCTCTTCAGAAGTAGAAAACGTAGACGGTGACTACCACCATTCTATCCGCCTTGTTTGCGACCACGGGCGCCACTTGTTGAACCGCGTAGTACTTCCCGCCCTACTCCCGCTGGAATTCGAGATTCAATCGGAACAGCGTCAAGCCCCGTTGTGCCGGCTCGGCTTGGCCGGTCCTGATCGCCAGAACCACGTCCTCTTCTCTCGTTCCGCGCTCATTCATTCGGCGCCGCGCGTGGTCCGTGATCACGATGGGCTTCAAGATGCCTCTTTCACGCTGATCGAGGGCAGCGCCGCTGCGCGTTCGCCGGCCCGCTCCGTGACGAGATTGAGGAAACGGGCCACGTCGAGGCGCTGCCGTTCGGCCTCGATCATGATGCGGGAATCGAGGATTACCGCTGTCCTCGGTCGCAACTGGAGCACACCCGGAACACCGCCCGGCACTCCGGGGAACCACCGTGTCTCTGGCGGAGAACTACTGGAGCCTGGCCGATTGCACGTCCCACTCTGGCATTGTGCGCCACCCGCAATCGAACAGCAATGATGATTGACCCTAAAAACGGCAGTTCGGCCCCCGCCGCACCCAGTTCGGCGTTTGCCGCCACCAAGCTCCAACTGCTGCGCAGATCATCTTCTGGGTGACAACCGTTTTTGCTGCAACCAGTTGCGGCTACACGGAGATGGCGGATTCTGACGGTCGCAACTGCCGGATTTAGGTTGACGGATGATTGCGCCTGCGGCGCCGATGATGTTGCTCTACGCCGGCGAGTGTTCAGAAAACGACGCTTTCAGATGATCGACGACACGCAGCAACCCAACTGGGTGCAGAAGCCGGCGGCGAATCGCCCGGCCGCTAGGTATGCGCATGGGATGGTCTATGACGCGGCGAGAGGAGAGGTTGTCCTGTTCGGAGGGGGGCTAGGTGGGCCTCCTGGTTACTACGATACCTGGGTTTGGAATGGGACGAACTGGACGCAGAAATATAGCGCGCAGAGCCCCCGGGGGCCTTATTGGTATGCGATGGCCTACGACGACGCTCGCTCAAAAGTGGTCCTTTTCGGAGGGTGGGACTATGGGATTCACCCGATTTTGAAACGTGGGTTTGGGATGGCAGTTCTTGGACTCAAGCGTTCCCTGCGCACTATCCGTCAGCTCGATCAGCCCATGCCATACCTCGCTCGCCACGCATTCAATGGTGACTGGAACTACAGCATTTCCCCAGCGGCGAACTGAAGCAGGTATTTACGCACAACGCCCAAGGGGCCGGGTTGATGCCAGTGTTCGCGTCACCGGCGAGTGTGCAGGGGCCGTCGAGGTAGGAATGACTCCAGCACGGTTGGTCCTGGAGGGAGGAGCCGGCGCGGTGACGGCACCATGACAATTCCTTGTAAGTTGGAGGTGTGTTGCATCTCCGAGAAAGGTGAGTCCCCGATGTCCATTAGAAGTACGAGCCGGCGGCAGTTTGTGGCGGGCGCGGCGGCGATGAGAGTGGCGGCGGGGGCGGGGGCGCCGCCGGCCGCTCCCAGTCAATCGAATGCGGCGCGGGTGATCGGCGCCAACGACAGGATCAACGTGGCGGTGATCGGCGCGGGCGGGCGGGGCGCCTACGTGGCGGATCGCTTCGACAAGTACGGCAAAGACGTCAAGCCGGGGGCGTGCCGGATCTGCGGCGTGTGCGACGTGTACCAGAAGCGGGTGACGGCCGGCAGGGAGCGCTTCGGCGTAATGGGCACGCTGGATTACCGCGAGATTCTGGCGAACGCGGAAGTGGACGCCGTGATTGTGGCGACGCCGGATCACTGGCACGCGCGGATTGCGCTGGAGGCGATGGAACGGGGCAAGGACGTGTACCTGGAAAAGCCGATGTGCCACACCGTGGAGGAGGTGAAGGCGCTGATCACGATGGTGGCGGAGACCAGGCGCGTCGTGCAGGTGGGTTCGCACACGACCTCCGGCGACCAGTGGTGGAAGGCGCGCAAAGCGATCTCGGACGGCATGCTGGGTAAGATGCTGATGAGCCAGGGCAGCTATCATCGCAACTCGAACGAGGGCGAGTGGAACTGGAAGATCGACCGGAGCGCCGGGCCGGAGGGTCAGGGCGACGACTATATCGATTGGAAGACGTGGCTGGGCGGGGCGCCGAAGCGGGCCTTCGATCCGGACCGCTTCTTCCGCTTCCGCAAGTATTGGGACTATTCCGGCGGCATCGCCACGGACCTGTTCTTCCACGTCATGGCGCCGCTGAACATCTGCTGGGGCGAGGCGCAGTTTCCGCAGAGGGTGACTGGCAGCGGCGGCATCTATCAATTCCAGGATGAGCGCGAGGTGCCGGACACGTTTCATCTGGTGGCCGAGTACGCCAAGGGTTTCTCGGTGGTTCTGTCGAGCTCGATGGCGAACTCGGAACATATCCCGGGGTTGATCCGCGGCCACCTGGGCACGCTGATCATGGTGGAACACGGCCGGTTTGAGGGCAGCGCGGCGCACATCACGTTGAAGCCGGAGGGCCCGGTGGTGAACGCCGAGTACAAGGCCAAGTGGGGCACGGCGCCGGTCCGGATCCCGGTGCAGGCCTCCGACGCGTTGTTCGACCACATCGGCAATTTCCTGGACTGCATGCGAAGCCGGCAGAAGCCGACGCTGGACGTGGCGACGGCGGGCCGTGCCCAGGTGGCCGTCACGATGGCGGTAAACAGCTACCGGCAGGGCAAGGTGCTGTACTTCGACGAGAAGAGCTTCCGGGTGGTGGAGAAGCCTGTGAAGGCGTAGGCGCCTCTATTGGGCGGGGGCGAAGCTGGAGGGCCGTGCGGAGATGGGCGGCCGCCTCTTCGTGGCGGTGTTCGAGCAGGAGCGGATCGCCGTAGAAGAAGTAGGGCACCTCATAGGAGGGGTCGGCTTCCATGGCGTCCTTGAGATAGGGCATGCTCTCTTGGCGGTAAACAGCTACCGGCAGGGCAGGGCAGGGCAAGGCAAGGTGCTGTACTTCGACGAGAAGAGCTTCCGGGTGGTGGAGAAGCCTGTGAAGGCGTAGGCGCCTCTATTGGGCGGGCGCGGCGGGGAAGGGCCGCGCCTGGGGCGACTCCATCAGCTCCGGGTGGGCGCGCCGGAGACGGAGCGAGAGGTCTTTCTCGCGGCTCGCCTCGTCTTCCCTGCCCAGGCGAAAGTAGATCTGGCTGAGCAGCAGGTGGGGCTGGGCGTGATTGACATTGGTTTGGGCGCAACGCTGGAGGCCGGCGGCGGCGTCTTCGAGCTTGTCCTGCGCCATAAGGGCCTTGGCGAGGGCGAGGCAGGCCGGCATGTAGTCCGGGCGGAGCTGGAGGGCGGTGCGGAGGTGGGCGGCGGCCTCTTCCTGGCGGTCCTCAAGCAGGAGCGAATCGCCGTAGAAGAAGTAGGGCTCCTCATAGGAGGCGTCGGCTTCCATGGCGCGTTTGAGGTACGGCATGCTCTCTTCGCGGAG
>JBBQLF010000294.1:0-6357 GCA_038327695.1 Bryobacterales bacterium | reverse complement strand
GGCCGGAGTAGGATGGGGCACGGCGGTTGGCCGGAGTAGGATGCGCACGGCGGTTGGCCGGAGTAGGATGGGGCACGGCGGTTGGCCGGATTAGGATGGCGCACGGCGGTTGGCCGGAGTAGGATGGGGCACGGCGGTTGGCCGGAGTAGGATGCGCACGGCGGTTGGCCGGAGTAGGATGGGTCAATGAAACACCTGGTGGCCTGGTTCCTTGGGTACGCCCTGTTTACCGTGTCCGGGGGCGGCCCGCCCGCCGATTGGCCCTATTTCCGCGGCCCCTCCGGGCAAGGCCTTGCCACGGCAAACGCGATACCGATCCGGTGGGACAAGCCGGCGTGGTCCGTGGCTGTGCCGGGCGAAGGCTGGTCCTCGCCCATCGTGAGCAGGGGGAGGGTCATCCTCACCACCGCCACTGACGGTGGCCGGAGTTGCCGCGTGCTGGCCTACGATGCGGAGTCCGGCAAACTGGCCTGGGAGCGCGAGGTCTTTCGCATCCAGCCCGGGCACAAGGAGCCCAAGAACTCCTATGCCACACCCACCGCCGTGGCCGATGCCGAGCGGATCTACACGGTGTTCGGCGACGGCAGCTTTGCGGCCCTGGACCACGACGGGAAAGTGGCCTGGATTAACCGGGACTACCCGCACTACAGCCAGCACGGCCTCGGCGCTTCGCCCATCCTGGCGGGCGGCCTCCTGATCATGGCCCGCGACGGCTCCAATGAGAAGGAGGACAAGAAGCTGGGATGGCAGATCCCGTGGGACCGTTCCTTCGTCCTGGCGCTGGATGCGCGCACGGGCAAAGAGCGCTGGAGGACGGGGCGCGGCGAGTCCCGCATCGGCCATGCGACGCCGGCGCTGGTGGGCGGCCTGATCATCAGCTCAGCAGGCGACGTGGTGCAAGCCTTCGACCCGGCCACGGGACGCCTGGCGTGGACCGCACGCAGCCAGGGGGAGGGCGTGGTGCCATCGGCCGTGGCGGGCGGCGGCCTGATCTTCACGTGTTCCGGTTTTGAAAAACCTACCATCCGCGCCCATCGGGCAGACGGCACGTTGGCGTGGGAGCAGACGCGCGGCGTGCCGATGATCTCTTCGCTGCTCCACCACGACGGGCTGCTGTACTCCATCACGCAAAACGGGATCGCGTGGTGCTTTCGCGCCACCACGGGCGAGCCAGTCTGGCAAGGCCGGGTGGGCGGCACGCATTCGGCCTCACCGATCCTGGCCAACGGCCATGTGTACTTCTCCTCCGAGGAAGGCGAGGTGACGGTGATCGCCGCCGGAGCGGAGTTCCGGATCGAGGCGGTCAATCCGGTCGCGGTCAGCGAGAAGATGCAGGCCTCGCCCGCCGTGTCCGGCCACACGCTTTACCTGCGAACACAGACGAAGCTGCTGGCTATCCGGCAGCAATAAGGGACGGGTGCGGCCGCTGCGGGCCGGGCAACCCGCGTCACGGTGACGACGCGGATAGCCAAGGCAATGCTTGAGGGACGGGTGCGGCCCCTGGCGGCCGGGCAACCCGCGTCACGGTGACGACGCGGATAGCCAAGGCAATGCTTGAGGGACGGGTGCGGCCACTTGCGGGCCGGGCAACCCAGGCGCCCGGCAGTCCCGCTACACTGGTCCTTAGATGATCTGCGGCATACTCATCAGCTTGCTGGTAGCGCAGGCGCCAGGCATTGCTCCGGATTGGGAGCTTAAACCCATGGTCGAGAAGATCGGCGTGGAGGTCCAGCGGCTGCGTCCGCTGCTGGAGCGGCTCCAGCCCGAGAAGTGGATCGCCGCCGGAGCGCCGGTCGCCTACGAGCAGCAGTATAAGAGCTGCCTGACGACGATTGACTACGTTCAGAACGTAGCGGCGCGCCTGGCGGCGCAGCCGGGCCGGCTAACGCTGGCGGTGGAGACCCTGATCCGCCTGGAGACGCTTATCCAACTGTCGTCCAGCGTCAGCCAGGCCGTGCGCCGGTATCAGAATCCGGCGATTTCGGATCTGCTGGACAGCGAGATCGGCGCCGCCGGCGGCAGCCGGGAATGGTTGCGGCAGCATGTGGCCGATCTGGCTGCGCTCCGCGAGAAGGAACTGGAAGTGAGCGAACAGGAAGCCCAACGGTGCCGGGTCCAGACCCTGAAGCAAGGAGGGCGGAAGTGAACCCGAATCCGCCCGTTCCACGCCCCCGTCACTGGGCTTGCAGCATCTGCAACGAAGCCTCAGAGCGCATCTGCGTGTGGTGCACCAAGGACGCGTGCGAGAACCATCTCTGCGGCAAGTGCCTGCGCTGCAGCGACTGCTGCGAATGCGACATGGCGCGGGAACGGAACATGGGTGAGCGATGAAGAAGCGGATCGTCTGCATTCACGCGCATCCCGATGATGCGGAGTTGCTGGCAGGCGGCACGCTGGCGCTGCTGGCCAGTCTCGGTCATGAGATCATCATCGCCACGATGACGGCGGGCGACTGCGGATCGGCGGAGCACGACGCGCACGAGATCTCGGCAATCCGCCTGGGCGAGGCCGCCAAGGCCGCCGCGCTGATCGGAGCCGAGCACCAATGGCTGGGCTTCTCAGACCTGGCCATCTTTGCGGACGACTCTGCCCGCCGCCGGGTGACGGCCGCGCTGCGCCGCTTCCAGCCGGACGTGGTACTGACGGCTTCGCCGGTGGATTACCACTGCGATCACGAAGCCACCGCCCGGCTGGTGATGGATGCGTGCTTCGGTTGCTCGGCGCCAAACTACCACACCAACGTGTACGGCCCGGCGGGGGCCCTGACGGCCATTCCGCATCTGTACTTCGTGGACCCCGTGGAGGGCACCGATCGCGAAGGGAACGAGATTGTGCCGCAGTTTGTGGTGGACATTGCCGCGCAGATGGACACCAAGCGGGCCATGCTGTGTGAGCACGACAGCCAGCGCGCCTGGCTGCGGAAGCAGCACGGCATGGATAACTTCGCCGGCACGATGGAGCTGTGGACCCATTCCCGCGGCGCGCTGGCCGGCCTCCAGTGGGGCGAAGGCTTCCGGCAGTACTCCGGCCACGCCTATCCGCGCACTCCGTTGTTGCAGGAGTTACTCGGGGCCAACGTTCACGTTCTGGCGAAATAGAGCTGAACGGCGCGTTCCAGGTCCGCCTTGGTGACCTGCACGGGGCGGGACTCATACTGGCTGATGGCCGCGATGATATTGAGAATGTCGTTGGGGTAGCACGCGCGCAGTTCCGTGCGGCCATTGGCCAGGCAGAGCCGCCGGAGTTGCTCGGCCGAATCGTATTCACTGGCCAGGTTGCGTACGGCGACCACGCGCTGGTAGATCATATCGAACACCTGGGCGGAGACCGGCTCCACTTCGATCTTGTTCTGAATGCGGCGCAGGAAGGCCTCGTCGGCCAGGTCAGAGGGGTCCAGGTTGGTGGAAAACACCACCATCAGTTCAAAGGGGACCTGGAACTTTACACCGTAGCGCAGGGTGAGGTAGTCCACGCGGCGGTCCAAGGGCACGATCCAGCGGTTGAGCAGGTCGCGCGGGCTCATCAACTGGCGGCCAAAGTCGTCGATGATGAAGATCCCGTTGTTGGCCTTCATCTGCATGGGACCGGCGTAGATGCCGGACGATTCGTCCAGGCGCAGCTCCAGCATGGAAGGGATCAACTCGCCGCCGACCACGATACAGGGCCGCTTGCAGAGCACCCAGCGCGGGTCCAGGTCCAGATCGTCCAGCTCCAGCCGGTGATGCACGACGGGGTCATAGAGGCTGATGACCTGGTTGTCCACCTCCACCGCGTAAGGAATCAGGACGGCATCCTGGTAGACCCGCAACATGCGCTCCGCGATGGAGGTCTTGCCGTTGCCCGAGGGCCCGTAGAGGAAGATCGAGTTCTGGGAGATCAGCGCGGGCCCCAGTTGGTCCAGCAGACGGTCCGGCACCACCAGGTCAGAGAACGCGGCCCGCAGGGCGCGGCGGTCAATGTTGAGGCGGGCGGACTGGCGCTTGGTGGCGGCGTGGTAATCTTTGAGCGCCACCGGGCAGGCGCCGGCATATTGCGAGATTTGAAACCGGTCCGAGGCCAATTGCTTGCCGGACTGGGTGAGGAGGAACTGGTAGTCATTGCCCACCATGCCCTTCACTTCCACAATCTGCTGCTGGCGCAACTGGCGGAAGACCAGATCCACAATCGGCACGGAGAGGCGCAGGGCCTGGGCCAGACTGCCGAGCGTGGAGAAGCCCTCCAGCGCCAGGCGGCGCAGCATCAGATCCGTAACGAGCGACTGCGAGATGCCCAGTTCAGCGAGGGTCTGGGGCACCGGAGGAGCGAAGTTGGCAGGCGGTACGGCAAGAGGCGGCATTCACCGTCTCTATCGGCCGGATTGGGTCAGAGTTTAGGCGGCTTCACACCGGGGATGAATCCATTGAACTTAAACGGAGAGGGCTTGTAGTCTCCCACGATATCGACGCGGCTGCCGGCCTTGATCTTTTTTTCCAGCCCCAGCGCCCAGTAGCAGGCATTCACCGTCATGCGGCGGAAGCCTTCATTGAGCAAGTCCTGAGACGAACCCATCGAGGTGGTAAAGACGCGCCCGTGAGTCTGGCTCGGGTTTCTGGTCCAGGCCACGGGCATCATGGGTTCGTTCTTCTCACCGGGCAGCGGCGCGTCAGTGGGCTGCATGCCGGCCAGCACTTGGCCCAGCACGAGGGGCACGCAGCCTTCCGGCAGAGGGAGCTTGGCTTTGTACACGTCAGTGGGCCCCCAGATGGCGCCGGCCGGAATCCCGCGCAGGATCGGGTGTTTCTCCTGGCCTTTCACAACCACACCGCGCGTGCTTTCAAAGGCGTGCTTGCCGTGATGGCCGATCCAGGTTTCACCCAGGATCTGGCGGCCGAATCCGCCGTCCCATTCCTTGCTGTTCCAGTTCCACTTCTTGTAGGTGGGGCTGGTCTTGAAGTTGAACGCATGAGTGGATGTGCGCAGGGCCACAATCGGCTTGCCGCTGGCGACGTAGTCTGCAATGAATTTGGTCTGCTCGTCGGGCAGATCCCGGAACCGCAGGAACATCACCATCAGGTCCGCCGATGCCAGCGCCTCCAGGCCCGGCAGGTTATCAGCCTGGTTTGGGTTGATGGTGCCGTCCTTTTTGTCGATCGCGTAGAGGACCGTGCAGCGGAAGCCATGGTGGGTGGTGAGGATTCGGGCCAGTTGCGGCAGCGCCTCCTCGGACCGGTATTCTTCGTCGCCGCTGACCAGGACAATGTGCTTGCCCTTGCCCGGAGCGGCGGCGGTCAGCGGAGCGGCGAGGGTGAGGAGAAACTGGAGGCGCGTGATCACGCCACCAGTCTATTCCGAATCAGCGTCTCAGTGTGAACGACACGGAGATGGTGGTGTCCACCTCAAGCGGGTCGCCGTTGAGCAGGGTGGGCCGGTAGCGCCACTGGCGCACGGCGTCGATGGCGGCCTGCACGAGCATGGGGTGCCCGCTGACGAGTTGGAGTTGCTGGATGGTGCCGGCGATGCCGATGACGGCCTGGAAGACCACGGTGCCTTCGACGCGCATGGCGCGCGCCATCGGCGGGTAGTCCGGGATCTTGCGGCTCACCACCAGGGCGTCCTGGACGTTTCCGCCGATTCTGTGGCGGGTGGGCGCCTTGGCCCGTTCCGGGTCCTTGGCCGCGGCGAGTGGAGGAGGAGGCGGCGGCGCGCCATCGGTCAGGCTATTCAGCAGGCTGCCCCAGGTGGCGCTGCCGGCCGAGCCGCCTGAGCCAGCGCCCGGGCTGCCGGCGACGCCGGCTCCGCCGGGAGACTCCGGCGGCTCTTCGATCACCGCCACCCGCTCGGGAATGGCGGTTGGCATCAGGAGTGCGCCATTGAGAACTTGGCGTGCGACCCGCACCAAAACAGCGGGCGTGACCGGTGGCGCGGCCGGCGGTGGCGGGGCGGGTGGCGCCAGGAAGAGCGTGTTGCTCATCATGGCGGTGGGCAGAAGGTCAGGATTGATCAGAGGGATCGGCAGGGCGGTGCCGATCACGCTCATCTGCAGCAATAGGGAGAGCGCCACGGGCGTTCCGCGGTGCGCGTTTGCCGTCGCATTGACGAAAGTCTGCTCAAACATGGGACCAACCTCTTTCTTCGGTCTGTCTAGTGTTGAGTACCGGCGCCGGCGCGTGCTGTGTTGCTGCCCAATTGGACTCCGCGGCCCCCGCTTTGTTCCCGGCTGCAAACTCGATACAATCGCGGGCGGGAGAATATTAACGATGACCTCACGCCGCACCTTCAATCTGATGTCCGCCACCGCTGCTTTTGCCGCGCCCGCCAGACGCCCGCTGGATCCACTGGCGCCCGGCATCAAGCTCAGCGTGCAGTTGCCGACGGATC
>JBBQLF010000293.1:0-6362 GCA_038327695.1 Bryobacterales bacterium | reverse complement strand
CTCCACGCTGTTTGACGAGTTCCTCACCCTATCCTCCCTCTGGGCACAGTCCATGCCGCCCGGGTTGCTGGTCAGCTCCGGCGATGTGCTGCTGGTATTTGACCCCGGCGCGATCCGCTGGCCACACACCGGCGTCCATGGAGTGGCCATGCGCCAACCGCCGGAGGTGGGCGCCCAGCACGGCGTCTACGTCCTGGGCCCGGAAGGCGCTGTCTATGGTTTTCTACAAAAGCCGTCACTGGCCGACGTGCGCGCCGCCGGTGGCGAACTGCCGTCGGGCGAGGTGGCCGTGGATACCGGGCTGCTGCACTTTGACTCCGGCTTGACCGGCCGCCTGGCCGACGTCGGCGCGGAGGCGGACTGGACAACGGCCGCCCCCGTCGATCTCTACATCGATTTCACCCGGGCGCTGGTCACACCGTGGCGGCCCACCCCGGACGACGGCCCGCTGCTGAACCGGCTGGCCAAGGCGCTGCGCCGCCTGCCCTTCTCCGCCAGCCTGGTGGAGGGCGAGTTCACCCACATCGGGGCCACCCCTCTGTTCCGCCGCCTGATGACGGAAGATTCCGGCCTCACGCGCGTCTACGCGGCCCATCTGCGCCTCGGCTCGAACACCTCGCCCGGCGTCCGCTCCAGCGGCGTGATTGTGGACAGCGTTCTGGCGGAAGCGCGGATCGACGCGGGTTCGGTGGTGCTGGAGTGCTGCCTGCCGGATGCGCTCCACGTGGCGGCGTGCAGCATGGTTCACGGCCTCGAACAAGTGGGCGAGCCGGTGGAGGTGCCGGAAAACACCGTACTCCATCAGATCCCGGTCCGTCTGGAGGATGGCCGCCGCGGTTCAGTCATGCGCGTCTACGCAGTCACCGACGATCCCAAGGCGCTCCATGCCAGCGGCCGCGCGATGTGGTTTGGCCGGCCCATTGAGGAGACGCTGGAAGCGCTCCACCTCAACGCCGCCGAGGTTTGGCCCAACACGCCCGAACCGGCGCGATGCCTCTGGAACGCTGAACTGTTTCCGGTGATCCCGCCTGCCGGGGCGTGGGCCTGCGCGCGCTGGATGCTCGGCGCGGCTTCTCCCTTTGACGCCGCGGCCTGGCGCACGCTGCCCCGCCTCTCGCTGGCTACCAGCAGCGAGCAGGCCGATGAACTCGCGCTGGCCGAAGCCCGCACCCGCCGGGAGCGCGCCCGCTGGGAGGCCATCGCTCTGCGCCTGGCACTGGACGGCGCCGACGTGCGCCCCATGCTGGCTCAGTCCCCGGGGATCGCGTCTCTGGCCGCCGTCGCCGGCCAGCTTTCCCGCGCCGGCTCGGAACGGGCCGCGGGCCAGCCGGCCGAAGCCGCCGGGCTCTGCTACCAGGCCAGCAACTTCTCCTCGCAGGCGGGCCTGGAAGCCGAGGCCGACATCGAAAGAGCGCGCGCCTTCTCCCTGGTTGCCGCCGCCGTCCGCGCCGGCTTGCCCGCGCGAACCGCACCGGCCGCGCGCTGGGTGCACGGCGAGTGCCGGTCGTCGGCGCCGGCACGGATCGACTTCGGTGGCGGCTGGTCCGACACGCCGCCGTTCTGTCTGGACTGGGGTGGCACCGTTCTGAATGCGGCGGTCCGCCTGGATGGCGCCGATCCGATCACCGTTCGCGTTCTGCGAACCGCGGAGCCGCATATCCGTTGTTACGACTCCCAGGGCGCCTCGGCCCTGTACACCACCACGGCCGATCTCTTTGCCCCGCCGCAGCCCGGCGACTCCTTCGCCCTGGTCCGGGGCGCCCTTCAACTGGGCGGCTGGTTTGCCAGCGGGGGCTCGCTCGGGGCGGCGCTCGACGCCTTGGGCGGAGGGCTGGAGATTCACACGGAAGTCCGGTTGCCGATGGGCTCCGGCCTGGGCACCTCCAGTATCCTGGCCGCGGCCTTGATCCAGGCGCTGCACAGTCTGGCCGGGGAGCCGCGGGAGCCGCAGGCGCTGGTCGATCAGGTGCTGGAACTGGAACAGCTCATGTCCACTGGCGGCGGCTGGCAGGATCAGGCCGGGGGCGTGTGGCCGGGCGTCAAGTTACTGTCCTCCGGCCCCGGCTCGCGGCAGCGCGTTCACGCGCAGAGCCTGGTGCTGGACGCCCAGCGGCTGCAGGAACTGGAAAGCCAGGTGGTGCTCGCCTGGACCGGCATCACGCGCGTGGCGCGGGGCCTGTTGCAGCAGGTAGTGGGCCGCTATCTGGCGCGCGAAACCCGCGCCGTGCAGGTGCTTCATTCGCTCAAGACGCTGGCCATGGAGATGAGTCACGCCATGCGCATGGGTGAGTGGGACTACCTGGGCGATCTGCTGGACCGCCACTGGGCGCTGAACCAGATTCTCGATCCGAACTCCACCAACGCGCCCATTGAAGCCATGCTGGCGGCGCTGCGGCCGCACCTGCGGGGGGCCAAGCTGGCCGGCGCGGGCGGCGGCGGGTATCTGATGCTGTTGGCCAAGTCGCCCGAAGACGCCAGCCACATCCGGCGGTTGCTGCGCGATGGCTTCTCCGCCCAGGGCGCAACCTGCGAGGCGTGGTCGCTCTCGCAGACGGGGCTGTCGACGGAGTGCCGGTAGGGCGCGCCGCTATTTGAGCAGCGGCATCAGGTAGGGCAGGACGTTCGCCGCCACGCGGCGCGTGCCCTCGGCCGTAGGATGCAGGGCATCCCCTTGCATCCACTTCCGCTCGGTGGCCACGCCCTCCAGGAAGAACGGGATCAAGGCCGTCTTCTTCTCCTGGGCCAGCCCGCTGAAGATCTTTTCAAACCCGCGAATGTAGTCGGGCCCGTAGTTGCGCGGCAGCGTCATGCCGCACAACAGGACCTTTGCGCCGGCCTTCTGAAACGTGCCGATCATCTCGGCGAGGTTCGCCCGCGTCGCCTCCAGCGGCAGCCCGCGCAGCCCGTCGTTGGCGCCCAACTCCAGAATCACAACGCGGGGCCGGAGGCTCACCGCGGCAGCCATCCGCGAAACGCCGCCATCGGTGGTGTCACCGCTGATGCCCTGATTGACCACGCGGAACGGCAGCCGCTGGCGGTCCAGTTCCTTTTGCAGGAAGTCCGCGTAGCTTAAGCCGGGCTCAAGGCCGTGGCCGGCCGTCAGGCTGTCGCCGAAAGCTACGATGACGGGACGGGCGTCGGGCGCCGGCGCGGCCACTGGAGCGGGCGCGGCCGGCACGGGCTCTGGCCGTTTCTCTTCCCGGGCGCACCCGGCCAAGACCAGAACCAAGCCCAGCAGGGAAGAGCGCCGATTCATCCTGACTTTCACACTTCAGTGTATCCCGCACGATCTGCTGCCATCATAAGTAGCAGAGCAACATTGGATGAACACCCCGATTCTGGCCTTGCAGGCCATCACCAAGTCCATAGACACGGGCACGCACCGGGTGGACATTCTGCGCGGCATCGATCTGACCATTGAGCGCGGCGAGTTCGTGGCCATCATGGGCGCCTCGGGCTCCGGGAAATCGACGCTGTTGGGCCTGCTGGCGGGGCTGGATACGCCTTCCAGCGGGCTGATTCAGCTCGATGGGGATGAGATCTCCCGGCTCGGAGAGGACGCGTTGGCGGGCCTCCGGGGGCGCAAGATCGGCTTCGTCTTCCAGAGCTACCAGTTGATCCCCACCCTCACTGCCGAAGAGAATGTCCTGCTGCCTGCGGAGCTGGCCGGCGAGACCGGCGCCGAGCTCACTGCCCGCGCCAAAGCCCTGCTCGATACCGTGGGTCTTCAGAATCGCCACGACCACTACCCCGTCCAACTCTCCGGGGGCGAGCAGCAACGCGTCGCCCTGGCCCGCGCCTTCATGAGGAAGCCGCCGCTGCTGCTGGCCGACGAGCCCACCGGCAATCTCGATTCCGTCAACGGCCGCCAGATCCTGGACCTGCTGCTGGAGCTGAACCGCCAGGAGGGCGCCACCCTGGTGCTGGTCACACATGACCGCGAGCTGGCCGATTGCGCCACGCGCATCATCCTGCTCAAGGATGGCCTGGTGGTCTCCGACGAGAAGCAGGCCCCGCAATGATGGCCTGGAAGATGGCGTGGCGGGAGGCCCGGGCTTTCATGAGGAAGCCGCCGCTGCTGCTGGCCGGCGAACCCACCGGCAATCTCGATTCCGTCAACGGCCGCCAGATCCTGGACCTGCTGCTGGAGCTGAACCGCCAGGAGGGCGCCACGCTTGTGCTGGTCACGCATGACCGCGAGCTGGCCGATTGCGCCACTCGCATCATCCTGCTCAAGGACGGCCTGGTGGTCTCGGACGAGAAGCAGGCCCCGCAATGATCGCCTGGAAGATGGCGTGGCGGGAGGCCCGGGCCTCGGCGCCGAAGTTCGTCTTCGTCATCTTCGGCGTCGCCGCCGGCGTGGGCGCCCTCACCGGCGTGCGCGGCTTTTCGGCGGCGTTCTTTGAGGCGTTGAAGCGCGAGGCGCGCACCATGATGGCGGCCGATCTGACCGTGCGCCAGTTTGGGGATGCCACCCAGGCACAGACCGCGGAGATGGACAAGTGGATCGCGCGGGGCGCCCGGGTCAGTCACATCACAGAAACCGTTTCGATGATGGCGCGCGGCACAGAGTCTCCCGTCCTGGTCAGCGTGAAGGCGCTCGATCCGCAAACCTATCCCTGGTACGGCACTGTGCAACTGGAACCCGCCGCGCCGCTGTCAAAGGTTCTCAACAAGGACACCATCGCCGTCTCTGACGATCTGGTGTTGCGGCTCAACCTGGCCATCGGCGCCAGCGTGAAACTGGGCACGGCGGACTACACCGTCTGCGGCGTTGTGAAGATGGAGCCGGACCGCATGACCGGCTCGCTCAACATCGGCCCGCGCGTCATGATCACGCGCGAGGGGCTGGAGCGCAGCGGCCTGATGACGTTCGGCTCGCGCGCCTCGCAACGTCTCCTGTTCAAGCTGCCCGCGCCGCCGGGCATTGAAGTCCAGCAGATGCGCGACAGCCTCAAAAAGGCGTTCCCCGAGGCGCAGGTGGTGGACTACCGCGAGACGCACCCCGCCATCACTCGCGCGCTGGACCGTTCCACCACGTTCCTGAGCCTCGTCTCGCTGATCGCCCTGATCGTGGGCGCGCTCGGCGTGGCCACCGCCATCTACGCCCACTTGCAGCAGCGCCTGGACACCATTGCGATCCTTAAATGCCTCGGCGCGCGCTCGTCGCAGATCATGGCCATCTACACCATGCAGACTATGCTGCTGGGCCTCACCGGGGGCCTCGCCGGTGTCGCTGTGGGCGCCGGTGTGCAGGCCCTGTTTCCCTTGTTGCTGGCCCGCTACTTCCAGTTTCAATCCATCCCGTGGAACCCCGCGTTCGCGCTGGAAGGCATTGGCGCGGGCATCCTGGTCACTCTGTTGTTCACCATCCCGCCGCTGCTGGCCGTGCGCGAGGTGAAGCCTGCCATGATCTTCCGCCGCGAGATGCCGGAGGTGCGCGCCAAATGGACCGCGCGGTTGCGGAAGCAGGTGCCTTCTCTGCTCAGCGGGCTGCTGATCCTGGTGGGGCTGGGCGCCGTCGCCGGGTGGCTGGCCGAATCGCCCAGGATGGGCGCCTACTTCATCGGCGGCCTGGCCGTGGCTCTGTTGCTGCTGGCCGGCATAGCGTGGCTGCTGCTGCGCGGGTTGAAGCTGTTTGTGCGATGGTCGCCGCTGCGTCTGCCCATGGCCGTGCGGCACGGCATGGCGAACATTTACAGGCCGGGCAATCACGCACCCAGCGTGCTGGTGGCGCTCGGCATCGGTGTGATGTTCACGCTCACCATCTACCTGGTGCAGACCTCGCTGCTCACGGAAGTCGCCGGCGCGGCCCCCAAGGGTGCGCCCAACGTGTTCATGATCAACATTACGGATCGTGATCGGGAAGCCGTGAGCGCGTTCCTCAGCGAGCAGAAAGACGCGGCCGTGAAGCCGAAGCTCTCTTCGCTGTCGCCCGCGCGCCTGGTGCTGGTCAACGGCACGCCCGTCTCCAAACTGGAGCTGAAGGGATTCCAACGCCGCGCGCGTTTCACCCGCCAGGTCACCTGGATGGATGCCAAACCAGATGATCTCCAGATCCGCAAGGGCGCGTGGTGGACCGCCGCCGATACGGAAAAGCTGATGTCGGTTTCCGAGACCTCGGCCGAGACGCTGAAGATCGAGCCCGGCATGACTTTGCGTTGGGAATCCGTCGGCCGGAGTTTCGATGTCAAGGTGGCCGCGATCCACCGCGTGGAATCCGTCCGGCCCGGCAACGATGACGAATTCCTGTTCAACCGCGCGGCGCTGGAGGGGTTGCCGACGCAGTGGTTTGGCAGCGTGCGGCTGCCCCCGGCGAGCATCGCGTTCTTCCAGCGCGAGGCCTACAAACGCTTCCCCAG
>JBBQLF010000292.1:0-6368 GCA_038327695.1 Bryobacterales bacterium | reverse complement strand
CTACTCTCGAACTGCGTTTGGAAGGCCGGAGCGCTCACCGCGGAATACCGCCAACCATTTGACATGCCGGCACTTGCGCAAGAGGCTGGCGGAGGGGCTGAAGTGATGACCGGAACGAAAAGACGGCCAATTTGAGATTTGCCTCCCCGGCATGGACGCGTTTCGAACTTTCGTGGCCTGCCCACCTCTGGCGATCAGAGTGGCTTTCGATCGAATTCATGAGCCTGCAAACGTGGGGACATCCCGGCGCCCTTGCACGCCCGATTGTAGTCCCCGCAAATCCGGCTCCCGTGGCGTGTGACAGTCGCATTCACCAGATCCCGCAAGGAAGGCGCCTCGTCCGGAGGCTGCTCCGAGGAGAGGCCTCCGGCGCTGATTGGCAAGGACGAGGTCTCCTTGCCGGCACGGACTGTTGCACGGACGTCATGCGAGCGGCGCATTCGAACATCGATCGTCCGCGCGAAGCCCGAGGGAGCAATCGCCCGGCCGTGGGAAGCCGTAGTTGGACCACGGGCGGATCAGGGTGTAACCGGCGCCGAGGCGGATGGGAGAACGGCCGGGCATGAGGCGGAGCGGGCCGGGGGAGCAGACCAGGAATGGAGTTAGCGCGTTGGAAACCGCCTCATTGTTGAGCGAGGCGGTCGATGTTGGGAGTATGGATTTCGCTGCCGTGGCAGCCGAACTCGTGCCAGCCGGGATCGTCGGCGAGGAGGACGACAACGTTAGGGCGGCGGTCCGGAGCGGCCGCGGCGGTTGGCGCGGGCAGGAGGGGCGGGAAACGGCGGCCTGGCAGGCACCCATTCTATCTGTCATAGGGCAGGTTTTGGCGGGTGCGGTCCATTAGGTTGTCATCAATTTGTCATGGCCCTGTCGTCGTCGGTACACGCGAGGCTTTCTATTCTGGAATCATGCGAACCATTCGAAATGTGGTGATCAGCACCCTCATGCTGGGTGCCGCGGTCTTGGGACAGGTAGACCGCACGGTGCTGACGGGTACGGTGACGGATGCCAGCGGCGCTGCCGTGACGGAAGCGGTTGTGACGGCCGAGGCCCCTTCCACGGGTTTGCGCCGGGAGGTGATGACATCCGCGCAAGGAACGTACCGGATGCCGGGCCTGCTGATCGGGACCTATGTGGTGACGGTGGCCAAAGTGGGTTTCCAGACGATGCGTGTGGATGGTGTGGTACTGACGGTGGGCCAGACTCGCGCGCTGGACGCGACGCTGGCAGTGGGAGCCATTGCGACGGCGTTGGAAGTCACGGCGGCAGTTACTCCGCTGGAGCAGTCCAATGCTGAGATCGGCTCCGTGATTGCGGAGCAGCAGATGAAGAACATTCCCATCAATGGCCGGCACTGGGCGGCGCTGATGATGCTGGCGCCCGGCGCGGTGAACGTGGGCGAGGGCAATCAGAACTCGATCCGGTTCTTTGGGCGGCCCCGGGATGACAACAACTGGACGTTTGACGGGGTGGACGCGACCGGTATCAAGGATCCGCGGCAGGAGGGCAATCTGCGGTTAGTGATCTCGATGGATTCGCTGGCGGAGTTCCGGGTGAACTCGCTGCCGTTCACGGCCGAAGGCGGCGTGGGCGGTGGCGCCCAGGTGAACCTGGTGTCGAAGACCGGCACCAACGCGTTCCACGGTTCGGCCTACGAATATCTCCGCAACAGCGCCCTAGACGCCCGGAGGCCCTTCGATGGAGCGGAGCCGCCGCCGTTCAGGCTGAATCAGTTTGGGGCGAACCTGGGTGGCCCGATCATCAGGAACAAGACCTTCTTCTTCGCCAACTATGAGGGGTTGGTGCAGAGGCTGAGTGTCACGAGGGCGGACGGCCTGGTGCCGAACGCCAGCTACAGGCAGCGGACTCCCGAGGCGCTGAAGACGGTGGTGAACGCTTACCCGATGGGCAACGCGGCCGGTCCGAACGCGAATACGGACCGCCTGATCGCGGCGACGCCAGAGCAGCGTGATGAGCATAGCGGGATGGTGCGAGTGGACGAGCGGTTGACGGACAAGCACAGCCTGTTTATCCGTTTCGCTATGACGGATGGCGTGGTCAAACAGATCCGCAACGGCCTGCTAGAGACGCGCGACAGCTACATCCGGCCGACGAACGTGACGGCCCAGTGGCAGCAGGTGTGGTCGGCGAATATGGTGAACGAGGTGAAGGCGGGCTTCAACCGTTCGGCGCTGACGCGCGACGACGTGGGCCTGCTGCCGGCGGGCTTCAGCATCCCCGGCTTCACTTCTTCCCAGCCTGACACCTATATCATCGAGAAGCCGAGCACCTATTCGATTGTGGACAACTTAAGCTGGCTGAAGGGGCGCCACACGCTGAAGATGGGCGGCGAGGTGCGCCGCATTCATCTCAACGTTGGGAACGGCTCGGGGACCACTTACACGTTCGCCAGCCAGGATGCGTTCCTGCGGAACCAGATGGATCGCGTCTCGATGAGCGGCCAACTGGGCACGGTGGGCGTGCGGCGCACGTTCACTTCGGTGTATGCCCAAGACGAGATCCGGCTGAAACCGGAGCTGGTCTTGAACATTGGCATCCGGTATGAGAACTACACGGTCTCCAACGAGTCTATGGGGCGAGGCCGGGTATTTGACATCGCGCGTTGCCAGGGTTTCTGCGCGCAGGGGACGGAGTGGTTCTTCCCGGACAACGACAACATCACGCCGCGCGTCTCGATGGCCTGGACGCCGAAGCTGTTGGGAGGCAAGACGGTGATCCGTGCGGGCTACGGCCGCTACGTCGGCCCCGGCCAGAACGACGACGTAACGGCGGCCATCGACAGCTTGGCCGAGAGTTTCTCGCTGACGGCCGCCGACGCGCCGGGGCTGAGTTACCCGCCGGTGCAATGGCTGGGGCAGTTGAAGTCGGGCGGACAGACGCCGCGCAGCGTACAGCGGGATCGCAAGGAGCCGGAATCCCACCAGTGGACGATGTCCGTGCAGCGGGAACTGGCCGGCCGCATGGTGGCGCAGGTTGCCTACGTCGGCAACGTCGGGCGCAACCAGTTGACCCGGACCTATGTAAACACTCTGGACCCGGTGACACGGCGGCGGCCGCTGACGGCGTTCGGGCAGATCGACGAGAAGCGGTTCGATGGGATCACGAACTTCAACGGACTCCAATCTTCGCTCACGAAGTCCTTCGCCAAGGGGTGGCTGTTTCAGGCCCAGTATATGTGGAGCAACGCGATCTCGGATAACGCAGGTTCGGGCGAAGGCGGCCAGATTCAGAATGTCGCGTGCCGGGCCTGCGACCGTGGCGCGGCGGACTATGACATCCGGCAGACGTTCACAGCCAACGGCGTTTACCAACTGCCGTTCGCTCGAAACCGCTGGTATGGCGGCTGGGATCTGAGCGGCATGCTTGTGTCGCGCACGGGCCGTCCGTTCAGCGTGACGGTGAACCGGTCCTCAGGCAACGTTCCTTCGGGGCAGACCCAGAACCAGAGGGCCAACTACATTGGGGGCGATGCCTATGCCGCCGATCCGGGTCCTGGGATGTGGCTGAACTCAAAAGCCTTCGTGGCTCCGGCAAATGGCACGTATGGGACTTCGGGCAGGAACCGTTTCCGCGGCCCCGGGCTGTGGCAGACAGACATTGCCATCGGCAAGTCCTTCAAAGTGACGGAGCGCGCCGCACTCGACTTCCGGACCGAGGCGTTCAACCTTTTCAACCGCGCCCAATACGGCGAACCGGTTTCGAACATCTCCAACGCGACCTTCGGCCAGATTCTGGTGACGGCGAACGACGGCGCCACGGGAACAGGCACATCCCGGCAGCTACAATTCATGTTGAGACTGACTTTCTAGGCGGACACTGCATAATGACAGGGCGTCGTTGGATACTGGCGGCGGCGCTGGCCACGGGTTGCAGCGCCATACGGCCGCCCGCCTCCCAGGACATTCAGCCCGCGGTACGGACGGAGCAGGTGGCGGACGATCCGGACGATCCCGCCATCTGGGTGCATCCCACGCAGCCTGAGCGGAGTCTGATTCTGGGCACGAACAAAGCGAAAGCGCCGGCTGGAGCGGTGGTGGTCTTCGGGCTGGACGGCAAGATCAAACAGACCGTGGCTGGACTCCACCGGCCCAACAATGTGGATGTGGAGTACGGGTTGCGGACGGACGGGGGCGCAATCGATATCGCCGTGGTGACGGAGCGTCTGCGGAAGCGGCTGCGCGTGTTTCGAGTGAACGAAAACGGCATCGCCGGCATCACGGGGCGGACAACTCTGTTCGAAGGCCGGGCGGGCGACGCGGCGGCGCCGATGGGCGTCGCTCTGTACAAGCGCCCGAAGGATGGAGTGATCTTTGCGATTGTCACTCCGAAGTCGGGCGGACGGGTGAACTACCTGGGCCAGTACCGGCTGGACGCGGAGGCCGACGGGAAGGTGAATGCGACGCCGGTGCGGGAGTTCGGGCGGTTTAGCGGCGTGGGTGAGATTGAGGCCGTGGCAGTGGACGACGCGCTGGGCTACATCTACTATGCAGACGAGGGCGACGGCATCCACAAGTACCACGCCGACCCGGACCACCCGGATG
Organism: Bryobacterales bacterium; assembly: GCA_038327695.1. Classification (GTDB taxonomy): domain Bacteria; phylum Acidobacteriota; class Terriglobia; order Bryobacterales; family Bryobacteraceae; genus Paludibaculum. The sequence goes on along the minus strand of JBBQLF010000292.1, from coordinate 1,806 downwards.
CCGCGAACGAACTGGCGCACTTCGGGAAGACGGGCTTCCAGGCGGATCGCGAGGGCATCGCGATCTATGCGCGGGAGGATGGGATGGGCTTTGTCGTGTGCACGGACCAGATCGCCGGCAACAGCCAGTATCGGTTCTTCCGGCGGGAAGGCGAACCCGGCAGGCCGCATCACCATGAGGCGTTGCTGGGCGTCGTGAGCGGCGGCGCTGATTCCACGGATGGGCTGGAGATCTCCTCGCGTTATCTCGGGCCGCGATTTCCTGCGGGGTTGATGGCGGCCATGAACAGCAGTGGCAAGAACTTCCTGATTTTCAGATGGGAAGACGTGCAGAGCGGGTTGAAGCGCTGAGGCTTATTCGGGTCTCCCTGCTCGACCCACGCGAGATTGAAGTGCGCCTGACGGATGGTCTTGCGCGGTTGGCCTTCGGGCCAATTCAGCCATCGGCGTCGCCCTCACAAACCTCCAGGACGGCTGGTTCACGATCAACAATAATGAGAAGAGTCGCCACGCCCTCGCGCGCTCCGGCGATCAAGGCCAGTGCTGGAACTGGCCCGCCACCTCAAACTCGAGACCCGCGCTATGCGTGTGCAAGCGAAGCCGATATCGCCCGTCTCGCCCGCACGGCGACTTCTTGAAGGGGCTGAGGCAAGCGCGCGCTTATTGGCCCAGAGGTGCTGCAGTCCATCACGAGTTCGAATCCACCGTTTGGTTCTCCGCATGAGGCTCGCAACTTATTGGCACAGCAAGGCCATGATGTGAAGTACGTAGCCTCCCCGTCGTGGATACATTTCTGAACCCGAGCTCGGGGTTAGAAACGTTGCCGGGCACCGGATAACCTGGAGTGATCTCGTGGGCGCAGCCGCCAGACAAGTTTCTGCGCTCGTTACCTCGGCATTATCGGGAGACGTGCCGGCATCCTGCTGACGTGCTTCCCGGCAGCGGCTCCTCGCCAAGTAACCGGCAATTGGGGCGGCTGCGCATGCTAGCAACGGATTTGGCCTCGGCAGCCACCCGGTCGGTGTCCCGGATTATGCCGGGCGGCGCAACCGCTGAGTGCCGCCCATCATTGGTCGCGAATCGCGCCAAGCTGGTTGACTCCGGGTTGTCCGGTACTCGGCATTACGTTGCGAACTTGGATGACTTGCCCACCGCCTGCGATCAGGATACTTCTGTGGCAGATCTCCGGACTCGGAGTTCTTTCTGCTTGGGGGACCCAGGACTGGTTGACGGCAGGGCGAGGCGGTCTCACGGTTGTGGCCGTGTTTCGAACTCAGGCGGCCCGCCCACAGCCGGTGATCGGAGCGACTTCCGGCACACTGATACGTGCGCACGTTCCGGAGCACCGTACCGGCTCGCCGCCTTCGACGGGCTGCGGAAGTTCGGCTCGTTAGCGTGGGCCGGGACCGGACTCCAGCACGAGCAGCGCATCGGGCCAGCCCGAAGGCGGTGTGAATTCGCCGGTCTCTGGAACGGTGGCCGGCTGGCGCGTCTGATTGTTGGGCCGGATCCACGCCGCTGCCAGGTTGGTCAACGCGGGGAGCTTCAACTTTGCGCGACTGGCGTCAGGGAAGTAGACTCCGCTGGTACCGCCCCAGCGCCGCCCATCAACCCCAATGCCGTTCAGGTCATGAAAGAGGTCGGGATCGACATCTCAAGTGAGGTCCCCAAGAGTGTGAATCAGTTCCTTGGCCAGTCGTTTGACTTCGTGATTACCGTCTGCGACGACGCCGGCAAGAACTGCTCGAACTTCCGCGCCAAAGCCGGGCGAAGAGTCTACATCGGATTTCTTGATCCCGCCAAGGCC
>JBBQLF010000291.1:0-6372 GCA_038327695.1 Bryobacterales bacterium | reverse complement strand
AGGTCCGGGTGGGCTGTTGCCCCCATGACAAGAACACGGCCGCCTGGCGCCAGCCGGTCCAGTTCGGCCAACAGATGAGCCAGCAGAGGGCCTTCGGTCCGGCCGGGCCCGAAGGCCCCCAGAGGCGCCAGCAACTCAATGTCATCGATATAGAGGATACAAGGCGCCGCCCGCCGCGCCTCGTCAAAGACATGAGAGAGGGGCGCGACACCGTCCTGGTGGAAGCGATCCAACAGGTCCGCCCCGCAACGCATCAGAAAGCGGGCGCCGCACTGTTCCGCGATCTTGCTCGCCAGCCGGGCCTTGCCACAACCCGGAGGCCCCGACAGCAGTAGGCCGCGGGGCGTTTCCAACCCGATCGCCATCAGACGAGGGTTCGAATCGAGCGCCCATTCCGCCAACTCCCGCACCCGCCCGGTGCGTTCTCGCGATTGAACTTGCATAGTAGATTCACCCCTCCGCGCGGATGCCTACTGCGCTCATCGGTCAACGTTTGAAGTTCTTGATGCGAATCGTGATCGGTAACAGCGTGCGGCGCGCCCGCGGCCCGGTTCTGACAGGCTCCAGGCGCCGCAGTCTCTCGTCCAGCGCGGCCAGTTCACTCGCCTGCGCCGTTAAGGCCGCCTGCATCTCTTCGATATAGAGATCCCGCAGGTCCAACTCGCTCTTCAACTGCCGGAGTTCATCCTCTTTCTGGGCTAGGATCGCATCCAGCCGGTTCTGCCCGGACGAGGATGCTGGCGGCGGTTGGTTGAGACGGTCCACAACTCACTAGTGCCCGCGCGATCAAAACTTTCTCACTCGGGCTCGTCCCCGGCCCACGTCAACCCCCCGACGAACTCAAACGCGGCGATGAACCGCAAGCCACTCAGCTGGCAACGGCGGGCGTACGCTACGCCGGCGAGATGAAAATCAGGACTCTCCACCCGAACCATCAGCCCGGGTTCGACCTTTCGCTCCAGCTTGACCCGCATCCCGGTCTTGGAGATATCCAGGCACTGGCCGGAGATCTGCACGGAACTCCCATCCGGCGTCAGCCAGTGGAGGCGGACTTTGCCGGAACGAGGGTGGCGGGGGTGGCGGCGATGCTCAGTAGTGGCCATGATGTGCTTGCCGGAATATAGAGATCGTATCAGGTGTGGCGTAAACCGGGCCAGGATTTCCTCGTCATTCGGAAGTGAACGGGCCCATAGACGGTCCGAAAGAGATTCGAAAGGGAAGAGAGCCATGAAGAGCAAAGTAGTTCTGGTGGTGGCGATGATGACCGGCGCGCTGTTGGCGCAAGGCCCGGGAGGACCCGGTGGGCAGCGCCATCCCGGCTGGCCAATGGGCGCCGGGATGGCCCGGCAAGGCGCGAACCTGGGCAATGCCGGCGCGTTGAAGGCCGCACTCGGGCTCTCCGATGCGCAGGTGCAGCAGTTGCGCGATCTGCGCAAGCAGCAAGCCGAGGAGGCCAAGCCCACCATGGATCAGATTCGCGCCAAACGCGAGGCCCTGGCGGAGGCCATGAAGAGCGCCACGCCAGACTCCGCCCTGGTGGGGCAGTTGACCGTGGACATCCGCAAACTGGGCGAGTCTTTGAGAAACGGGCGCGGTGAGCGGAGTTCCAAAGCCCTGGCGATCCTGACGCCGGATCAAAAGGCTAAACTGACCGCACTGGACGAGGCCCGCAAGCTGATGCCGGCCGCAGGGCAGGCCGCCGCACTGGGCCTATTGGAGCCGCCGCAGGGCCCGGCCGCCGAGCGCTTCAAGGGTGCCATGGCCAGAGGCGGCGCGGCCTCGGGCGGGCGCATGCGCCGCCAGTAGCACTGCCAGTCCACTCCCACGGGCGGGGCTTCGGCTCCGCCCTTTTTCTATGCCAAAAAAACGAAACGGACGCAGGCGGGAGGGGCTGCCTCGCACCTGCGTCCGCATTCCGCTACCGGAACTGGCCCAGCGGCCTACGACTTGACCGTATGGAACTCCCAGCCCTTCCGGAACACGGGCTTCAGAAGCTTATTGGCTTCCGCGTTGTTGGTGATGCGCATCTTGTCTGCATCGTACTCCAGCTTTCCTTCGTGCCGGAGTGCGATGACACCGAGCAGCATCCATTCGACGAAGGGGGCTGAGACGTCGAAGTTCGAGCACGCCGGATCGCCACCCTTGCAGGCGCGAATGAAGTCGCGCATGTGGCCGGGCGACCGGGTCAGCATCGGGGCCGGCATGCGGTAGTCTTTCATCTTTTCCACCGGGAGCAGCCGGGTCACCTCGCCGTAGGTGCCCGTGGTGAGCATCCCCTTGTCGCCGACGAAGAGACTGCCGTCGGGCGTCGGGAAGCGGAGCTGTGCGCCTGGCGCTTGGAGGGCTTCGAACTCCTCCATGTTGAAGACCCGTCCGGGGGACTGGAAGTCGTTGCCGGCCCTGCGCATCCCGCCTGGGCCGCCAGGACCTCGTCCACCGCCAGGGGCGCCAGGGGTACCCGGGGCGGCGGCGCGAGCCACCGAGGGCGGATCGCCAATCCACTCGCCATCCGGCACACCCGGAATCGCCGGGCTCTTCTTGAGGCCGTCGTACCAGAAGACCTTGAGAGCGGGCATGTTGCCGAACGGCGCGAAGTCGAAGCGGGTGACCGACGCCTTGGGGAACATGAACGGGCTGGTGCCTTCCTTCTTCACGCACTCCACGCCGACAATCTTTCGCTGGGAAAGGTGCAGCGCCATGTTCGGCGCGCCCAGGATGTGGCAAGCCATATCGCCCAGAGCGCCGCAGCCGAAGTCATAAAATCCGCGCCAGTTGAACGGCTGGTAGAAGAAACCGCCCCAACGGTCCGGCTCGGTCAGGCCACCGGCCGTAAACGGACGATTCTCCGCCACCCCAAGCCAGAGATCCCAATCCAACGTGCTGGGAACGGGTTCTTCCTTGGGGATCTGGGTGAGGCCCTGAGCCCACAGCGGGCGGTCGCTCCAGGCATGCACTTCCGTGACGTTGCCGATGTCGCCGTTCCAGACAATCTCGGCGCACTGGCGGGTCCCTTCGTTGGAGTAGCCCTGGTTGCCCATCTGCGTGGCTACCTTGTACTTGGCGGCAGCCTGGCGCATCTGGCGGGCTTCCCAGATCGTGCGCACCAGCGGCTTCTGCACGTACACGCTCTTGCCCCGTTCCATGCACCACATGGCGGCGGTGGCATGCATGTGATCCGGCGTGGCCACGATCACGGCGTCAATGTTCTTGCCCTCTTTGTCGAGCATCTTCCGGAAGTCCCGGTACGTCGGCGCGTTGGGGAACCGCTTGAAGGTCGGGCCGGCGCGGCGGTCGTCCACGTCGCACAGTGCTACCACGTTCTCCGTGGGCGCGGCCGCGCCCAGGTTGGAGGCGCCTTGGCCGCCGGAGCCGATGGCGGCGAAATTCAGTTTCTCGTTCGGGGATTTGAAGCCCGCGAACTTCAGTGATGGGGTGCTGCCGAATCCCGCGGCCGGCACCGCGCCAGCCAGCAACGATCCGTAGAAAAAATGCCGTCTTGATAATGCCATTTCAGTTCTCCAGAAAACTCAACTCGCAGACAGGGCGGTTGTCCAGCCTAAGCCAGACAACTCTTGACGTAGGCGAGACACTTCTTGGCCTCGCTGATGATGTCGGAACCTTCCGGCACCGGATACTCCAATTCCAGGTTAGCCGGAAATGGGTACCTTTCCTTCTTCAGCAGTTGGAGCACTTCCTTCATCGGCGTATCGCCGGTGCCCCAGACCGCCACGTTGGGACCGTGGTTCTTCTTGCGGTCCTTAATGTGGAGGTTGGTGATTTTGGCGTGGTGCTCTTTGATGAACGCCACGGCATCGTAGCCAGCGGCCGTGAAGTGGCCGATGTCGAGGTTGACGCCATTGTACTTTCCGTAGGCCATCAAGGTCTGGTAGCTCTCCAGGGTGGCCGTCTGGTTCGGATCGTTGGTGGCGTCGTGGCCGTGGTAACCCACCAGCATCTTGTGCTGGTCCGCAATCGGAGCGATGCGCTTGGCCATGGTCAGGGTGGTGCTGGTGGTGATGCCCTTCACACCGAGCCCCTTGGCCATGCGGAAGCCGTACTCAATATCCTCGTCCTTCATACTGTCCTGCATGTTGAAGCAGAGCAGCGTAAGCTCAATGCCGGCATCGGTGAACTTTCTGGTTACCGCCTTCCACGTCTTCTCGTTTACGCCGCTCCGCCACGCCGCCAGCTTCTCCTGGGCGGCCTTGCGCTCGGCGATCTGCTCGGGCGTCAGTGGCGGACGCCCGCCGCCGGGACCGCCTGGCCCGCCTGGAGGGCGCGGCGGACCGCCGGGCGCGGCCGGCGGACGAGGGACGCCGCCAGGGCGGCCGAACACCGGCATGGCCGGCGCACCGGCCAACGCCTCGCAGTGGTTCGACATGAGCTCGGCCTCACCCAGGCCGATCTCGCCATATGCCTTCAGAATGGCCTCCGGATCGGGATTGGCGATCCGGTTGAAGCTATAAGTGATGGCGCCGATTCTGACGCCTCCGAACCGGGAGTTGATCCGGGGAGCGCCGAACGCGGCGGCCAGCGGCACAAAAGCGACGGCCATCCGGCCGATGTCCCGTCTGGATAATTGCATGGGAGTCCTTTCCGTGCGGAGGCGTAGATCCAGAGTCACGCACCGCAAACAGTACGGGCGCATTCCAGGCGCCGATAGTTACTTTCCCAACCGCCGCTACACGGAGGACAGGGCAGCCTGCATCATGGCCCGCGTGTAGGCCACGCTGAAAGTGATGCCAGTGTAGCCCCCGCCGCCAGGATAGCCGGGGATGCGGCCACCGGGGCCAAAACGGTCCCTGTCGGCGTCCAGGGCGCGCGGGTGTTCCGGGTAGATGACGCCGTTGTACTTGTTCCGGACCAGCGCCTTCATGACGCCGAACATGTCCACCAAGCCGTTGTCGACGAAGACCTCCTGGTAAAGCTCGTAGGGCTTTTCCACCAGCACATTGCGATAGTGGACATGGTTGATGCGCTTGCGGCTGGCGAAGTACTCGGCCACGGCAACAGGGTCTTCGCCCAGTTCCCTGGTAACACCGCAATCGAACGTGATGCCGTTGGCCGGGCTGTTGACGATCTCTATGAGGTGTTTCCAGCCGGCGAGCGTGCCCATGATCTGCTCGGATCCCCGGCTGATCGGCGCTGGCGGGTCATTGGGGTGGAGGGCCAGCCGGACGCCGGCCTTTTCGGCGGCCGGTACGGCCAGTTTCAGGAACCAGGTGATGTTGGCCCACATTTCCTTGAGCGTACGCTTGCCCTCATTGGGCATCGGCGGCAGGTCCTTGAACTTAACCTTCCTGGCGTTGGGAAACGCGGCCAGGGTCTCCGCCGTGATGGCGCCTGTTTCATCCCGGTAGATGGGCTGGACCACCACGCCTTCATCATTGATGAGGACTTCGAGTTCGTGGTTGAACGCCGTGTAGCCGGCTTTGGCCCTGCCGGCGGTTTCGTAGTAGCCCTCAATGGCGCGGTGGGCGTAGAAATTGTACTCGACGACGGCGAGCCCGCCTTTGCCCGCAGCCGCAATGGAGGCGAGCACCGGCTCCAGGTCCTTCGTCCGGCTCTCCTTGCCGTACAGAATGCTGGCCGGCAAACCGATCATCGAATTGTAGGCCACCAGGCCCGCGTCCTTGGCGGTCTGAACAGCGCGGCGGACGTTTTCCTCCGTCCACGGTGAGCCACCCATGGACACGCCCATCAGGTGGTTGACGCCGAGCTGGCGGATCCGCTGAAAACTGGCCTGGAAATTCATGTTTCGGCCGCCCGGTCCGGGCGCGGCTGAAGCGGGCGCAGCCTCCGTTTTCGGAGTCAGGAAACCACCGTAACCGCCGAATCCCCCGCGGCCAGGCCCAGAGGCGGCGGCCGGCTGCCAGGTGCCAGGCAGGGGCCCGCCGCCGTCGCCGGGCGACAGACAGATCTTCGGCGTATCCGGACCCTCCTCGATCGGCCATTTGCGAGCAGCGGGTGCCGCCTCGGCCGTCTCAATGCCTTGGGCCAGGGCAATGCCGCCGGCCCCCTGCATCATCCTTCGTCGTGAGAACAAAGAGTCCATAGTAGAGTTCCTCCCGTTTGCGCGCTGTAAACAGCCCGGCCGCAGGCGTGCGCAGTCGCGGCTTGGCTCGCCTTATTCTATTCCGATTTGGCGCCCCGCGGACGCCGAGGCTAGCCGAGGCTAGCCAGCCTTCACATACAGCGTGTACTCCGCCGTGGCTCTGTACCCCATTCGCTCGTAGACGGGTCTGCCCGCCGCCGAGGCGTGGAGATACGTTCGCTGCTTGAGCCCGGCAGCCAGCGGCCGCTCCAGCACATCCCGCATGGCAGCCTCCGCGTATCCTCTCCGCTCCTCTCCGCTCCGCTCCTCTCCTCTCC
>JBBQLF010000290.1:0-6422 GCA_038327695.1 Bryobacterales bacterium | reverse complement strand
CAGCGTCTGACCGGGCGCCAGACGGTGGCGGCAAATGTAGCGTTTGACGATGGGTTCGCCCACCGGCGTGGCGAAATCGAAGAACGAAATCGGGAAAAAGCCGCCCCGGGCATCAAACTCGCGCGGCTCAAAGCCTGGTCCGGGCAGTTCCACGAAACTGTGGTGCATGCGCACCGTAACCGCGTCCGGGGAAGGCGTGACCGCTCTCAACTGCGGGCCGCCGGGACCGCCGGTGAACGTCACGATGGCCTCGACCTCCGTATTCTTTGGGAAGTTCTTCGTGCGCGGTGCATAGAAGGCGCTCCGCGTCTGATCCACGCGATAGGCGCCCTGGCGGGCCCGCTGCAGGGTCTCGGCGACGCCGTGCGAGTCGCGCAGATAGAAGTTGGCCGCATCCACCAGAACGCGGCCGTCGTCCTGCACGCTGGCTTCGAAACCCCAGAGAACGCTCTCGGCAAAACTCTCCCGGACGGCGCGGCGTTCGTTGGCATCGCTGGAGTTGGCGCGGTAGCCCTGATTGGATGCGATCAACAGAACCTTGTTGCCGCTCCGCTCCCACCGGACCACCTGTGTGTGGCCCAGTTGGCCCCGGTCCAGCCCGATGTCGTTGGAGCCGATGCCCGCCGGCAGCGAAGTGGTATAGAGGAACTCGCGCCCGGGTTGGCCTACCTCCAGCCAGATCTCCCCCTTGGCGCCCCAATAGAACGGGACGAACCCATCCACCTTGGCAGTCCGATCCGGGGCCGCCGGAGAGGCGGCGAGCAAACTGCAGACAGTCAAAACCAAGGCGGCAAGCAAGCGCATACGTGGGATTGTAGCGTGTTACGATGCGAGCAAGTCATGACACGGAATGAAGCTTGGTCCATCGTCTGTGAATATATCCGGAGCGACGCGCTGCGGCGCCACTCGCTGGCCGTGGAGACCTGCGTCTCCGCCTACGCGGCCAAGTTCCTTGCCGACGGCGTCAGCCTCGATCCGGAATCCTGGACCGTCACGGCGCTCCTTCATGACTTCGACTGGGAGATCCACCCGCAAGCACCCGATCACCCGATGAAGGGCGAGGCCATCCTGGAAGCGCGCGGCGTCCCGGCCGAGATCCGCCGGGCTATCCTGTCTCATGCCAGCTATTCCGGCGTCCCACGCCAGAGCCTGCTGGAGAAGACCCTGTTCGCCTGCGACGAGCTGGCCGGATTCCTGACGGCCATCAGCTACGTGAAGCCGTCGAAATCCATCCTCGAGGTGGAAGTGAAGTCAGTCCGCAAGAAGATGAAAGACAAGGCCTTCGCCCGCGCAGTCAACCGCGCCGATATCGTCGATGGCGCCGTTGAGTTGGGCGTGGATCTGGACCTGCACATCGAATTCTGCATCCTCGCCATGCAGGCCCGGGCCGGCGAACTGGGCCTGGCGGGCGCCGCTGCCGGGCCCGATGAAGGCAATACAAATTTTTGATTGTCGTTGAACTCCGCGCTTCCCTACACTAAGTAACCAAGCCGATCCCCAGCGGGGCCGCCCCAAAGCCCCGTCCCGCTTTCCGGCTCGTTTCACGAGCCCTTCGTCACCAATCACATCCACTGCCGGAGGTTTATCCATGGGTGCCAACCCTACACAGGCGTTTGCGTTCCTTGTGTTTCTCGTCTCCTTTGCCGTGATCGGGGCTGCCTTGTTCTTGGGCAGTAACGTGCTGCTAATGATCCTGGGGCTCGCCCTTCTCGGCGCCTCCATCGCCCTTTTCCTGAAAGCGAAGCCGCTCGAACACCTCGAAGGCTAGAAAGGACCCACGAATCAGAATGACTGCCGCAATCGGACTATTGATCGCCTTCCCGGGCTTCCTGCTCAGCCTGTTTAGCCTGTCGCTGACCACGTCGGTGGGAATGCGCATGGCGATGGTGTTGGCCGGCATTGGGCTGAGCCTCATCGGAATTGCCGGCGTGGTCAACCGCGCCTATCTGAAGAACGCGATTTGCAAGAAGTGACAGGCATATGCTGAGACGACTACTCCCTGTATTTCTATTGACAGCCGGCCTCTGGGGCCAGGCCGCGGCTCCCTCCGCTGCACCGGCCACTCCTCCGCCCGCGCCTGTTCCCATCACGGACGCCGGCGTGAAAGGGAGAGAAGCGCCCAAACCGGAGTTGCGCGCCAAAGGCGGCCCCGGCGGCGCACTGACCGGTACGGTCTCCGACGTGGCCGTAGCCGACGCCAAGAAGGGGCTGACCATCGGCGATCTGGCCAACCAGGCCGGCCAGAACAAGATCGCCATTAATTTCATGTGGACCCTGATCGCGGGGTTCCTGGTGATGTTTATGCAGGCCGGCTTCGCCGTGGTGGAGACGGGTCTCTGCCGGGCCAAGAACGCCAACCACACCATGATGATGAACTTCATGGTCTACGCGGTGGGCATGCTGGCCTTCTGGATGATCGGCTTCGCCCTTCAGATGGGCGGCGTCGGTGCCGTGGGCAACCTGGGCGGCTCGCCGGTGCTGAACTCCGAATTCTCCCTCACGATCTTCGGGAAGACCTTCGGCCTGTTTGGCCAGAATGGCTACTTCCTGATGCACAACGGCACCTATGATGTGACCGTGATGGTGATCTTCCTGTTCCAGATGGTGTTCATGGATACGGCCCTGACCATCGTCACTGGCTCGGCGGCGGAGCGCTGGAAGTTCGCGGCGTTTCTGGTATCCAGCTTCGTGTTGGGCGCCTTCATCTACCCGGTCTTCGCCAATTGGGCGTGGGGCGGCGGCTGGCTGGCCAACCTGGGCGCCAACTTCGGCTTGGGCAAGGGTTATGCCGACTTCGCCGGATCTGGCGTCGTGCACAGCGTGGGCGGGCTGACCGCACTCGCGCTGGCCATCATCGTCGGGCCGCGCATCGGCAAATTCGACCGCCAGGGCCGGCCGCACGCCATGCCGGGCCACGACATTGTTCTGGTGCTGACCGGCTGCTTCATCCTCGCCTTCGGCTGGTTCGGCTTCAACCCCGGATCCACCCTGGGCGCCTCCGGCAGCGGCAACCTGCGCATCGGCAGCGTGGCCGTCAACACTATGCTGGCCGGCATGGGTGGAGCGTTTACCTCCATGTTCTACATGTGGCTGCGCTACGGCAAGCCGGATTCCTCCATGCCGGGCAACGGATTGCTGGCGGGCCTGGTGGCCATCACGGCGCCATGCGGATTCGTCAATCCCGTCTGCAGCGTGATCATCGGACTGATTGCCGGCGTGCTGGTGTGCCTGTCCGTCGAGTTCGTCGAGCGGGTGATGAAGATCGACGATCCGGTCGGGGCGATCTCCGTGCATGGCGTCAATGGCATGTTCGGAGTGATCGCGGTTGGTCTCTTCGCGGACGGCAAGTCCAACTATGGCGGCTCCTGGAACGGCGTCCCGGGTTCGGTGACCGGCCTGTTCTATGGCGATGCGTCGCAGTTGGTGGCCCAGTTGATCGGCGTCTCCGCGCTCTTGGGCGTGGTGTTCACGGTGGCGTTTGCGGCCAATGTGGTGATCGATCTCGTCGTCGGCCAGCGCGTGGCGGCCAAGGCCGAACTGCAGGGCCTGGACCTGCCCGAAGTGGGCGCTCTGGGTTATCCGGAGTTCGAGCTGAAGTCGTAGAAAAGGGAGAGACCCATGGAAGACGTGTTGACACTTCAACCCTTGGCAGGATGGGCGCCCCTGGCGCCCGCCTCCCTCCCGGTGCTGCTGCCGAAGCTGTGGCGCGATCCGCACACGGTTGAGCCGGCAGAGTTGCAGGCCATCATCAGACAACTCGAGGCCGCCTGCGCCGCCCATCCGGACTCCGCCGATCTCTAAACCTGTCTGGGCATGGCGCACGCCGTCAACCTTGACGCCTACGCCTCCCTGGACGCTCTGGAAGAGGCGCGTCTCCTGGACCCGCGGAACTTCTGGGCGCAGCTCAAGTACGCTGAGCTGTTGTATCGTCTGCGGGCCTTACCAAAATCCGAGGAGGAGACCGCGCGGGCTTTGGAACTGGCTGGTGACGCGTGGCAGATCGCCATGGCGCGCAAGCAGTTGCAGGAGATCCGGCGGCTGATCCGCGAAGGCACCCAGAAACCGGCGTGGGTGAAACCGTTGACGCGGCCGGCGGTGCTATTCGGCGTGGCCTTGACCGCAATCATTGTAGTGATGGTGCTGCGATGAAATGGATGTGGTATTACGTAGCGGCGATGCTCGCTTTCTTCGCCCTGGTTCTGAACGGCGCGCCGCCGCTGCCGGTGCTGGCGGGCATTGGCGCGGTCGCGCTACTGAACTGGCGCAAGCACAAGCTGGCGGCCCGTTAGTGTCATGGCAAACGCCGCCGAACTTCCGTTACCCATCCTGATCCTGCTGGTCTTCGCGGCGGCGAAACTGTTCTCGGAGATCTTTGAGCGTCTCGGGTTGCCGGGTTTGGCCGGCGAAATCCTGGCAGGCGTGTTGATCGGACCCAACATTCTGGGGTGGGTTCATTCAACACCGATTCTCACGGACCTTTCTGAACTGGGTGTGCTGTTTCTCCTGTTCCGGGTAGGTCTGGAGGTTAAGTCCTCGGAGCTGTTGAAGGTGGGCGGCACGGCGTGTCTGGTGGCCACCATCGGCGTCATCGTCCCTCTGGGCATGGGCTGGGCGATCATGCAGGCGTGGGGCTACGGCCAGGTGGAGTCCATCTTCGCCGGCGCCGCGCTGGTGGCCACCAGCGTCGGGATCACGGCCCAGGTGCTGAGCGCCAAGGGCAAGCTCCACGAGAAGGCAAGCCAGATCATACTGGCCGCGGCGGTGATCGACGATGTCCTGGGATTGATCGTCCTGGCCGTGGTGAGTTCCATGGCGAAGGGCAAGTTCCACGTCGCCGACATTGTTCTGACAGCGGCGCTGCCGATCCTCTTCATGATCGTGCTGGCGAAGTGGGGCTCGCGCGCGCTGAAACACGCGTTGCCTGCGATGGAATCGGAGCTCCAGGCGAGCGAGGGTCAGTTCCACCTTTCCATCGTGCTGCTGTTCAGCCTGTCCGTGATGGCCATGTACGCAGGCGTCGCCGCCATTGTCGGCGCATTCCTGGCCGGCATGAGCCTGGGCGAGGTGGTGGGCCGGCGCGTCCATACGCTGGTGCATGGGACCACGGAACTGCTGGTGCCGTTCTTTCTGGTGGGCATCGGGCTGAAGCTGGATATCTCCGTGTTCCGGGACCGCTCGACGTTGCTGCTGACGGCGGTGATTCTGGCGGCGGCGGTCCTCTCCAAGCTGGTGGGCTGTGGCGCGGGCGCTCTTAGGGAAGGCTGGCGCGAGGCGTTGAAGATCGGCTTTGGCATGGTGCCGCGCGGCGAGGCCGGCATGGTGGTCGCTCAGATAGGGCTGGCGATGGGGGCCATCTCGCAGAACGTCTACGGGGTAGTCGTGTTCACGGCGCTGGCTACCACCGTGGTGGCTCCGCCGCTGCTGAACTTCGCCTACCGCCAAACTACTACCACAGGAGACTGAGAATCGCTATGGCAGTCACGGATCTATACGTCGCGCAGTTCCTGCTCAGCGCTACTCTGGAGCGCGAGCACCCATTGGCGTGGGTCTCGAACGAAAGCGGGGCCTTTCGCGCGGACGCCCACGGCGTCGGCCTGGAGCTGTTCCACACGCACACCATGGGATGGCCCGGGCTCTGCCTCAGCTTCCGCGATAGCGACAACATCGCCTACATTGAGGAGCCGAAGCCCTCGTCATTGTTCGGGCGCACTTTCCGGACTGAGGAAGATATGCGCCTGTCGGAGGCGATGCGGGCGCTGGCTGACGCCGTGGCGGCGCAGTGCAGTGGGCGCCGCGAGCGGGCCTGGGATCTGCGCGAATCCGTCCGTGAGTCGTTGTACCGGCAGGTGGTCTTCGGCAAGCCGTAGAGTGGTTCAGCGCACGTCGCCGAACATGCGGTCAAAGCACTCTCGCGTCCGGCCCTGAATTTGGAGCAGTTCCAGCGGGAGCGGTTGATCGCAAAGATGGGGCGGCACCCAGCGTTTCACCAGGCTGGTCAGCATCTCCAGTTGCCACTCCGAATTCGGCAGGCTGCCCTCCGTATGGCCGGAGATCAGCCGCAGGCCGTGATCGACGGCGCGGTAGAACGTCGCCGCGTCCCGCAGGAAGTCAGCGTCGTTCGGCTCCAGATGCCCCATTCGCTCCACCACTTCAATCCGCGCCGGCGTATTGAGGACCTTGAAGAACATCCCGGCGCCGCGCAGCCGCAGGTACATCAGCACGAAGTCGATGTCATAGTATCCGCCGGAGGCGGTCTTCAACGGGTTCCCTGCCCCCATCTCTTTTTCGATCCGCAGCCGCATGTGCCGCAACTGCTGGCGGGAGCGGCCGCTTTGGCCATAGCGGCGCCAATCGATCTTCTGGAGATCTTCCAGAAATCGCGTGGCCCGTTCCAGATTCCCGGCCACCGCCCGCGCCTTCAT